>NZ_CAUVFT010000014.1:0-52958 GCF_963551295.1 uncultured Veillonella sp. | reverse complement strand
CTGTCGACACACGGATTTTCAGTCCGTTGCTCTACCAACTGAGCTACCGAGGCATAAATGGCGACCCCGATCAGATTTGAACTGACGATCTTCGCCGTGACAGGGCGACATGTTAACCGCTACACCACGGGGCCGTAACCAAAGTACTTGCTTAGTATATCGGTTATCAGGACTTTTGTCAACACTATACTACAATATTTTTAATAAATTCTTCCTCATTTTTTAATATGGTAGATTCCCTATGTCCTGGCTCAACAATCAAATCCTTGGATAAGGTTAAAAGATATTTCAAACTCTTAAACAAATCAGCTGGATTACTTTTATAATTATCTGTATTTCCCACATTTTGCTTAAATAAGGTATCACCAGTAAATAGATGCCCTTCAATTTCTAAACAAATCGATCCCGCACTATGCCCAGGTGTATGATGAACTAATATATTAAAAGGATCTAAATTTAATTGCCCCTCTACTAAATCATTACAATGTGTATACATTTTTTTCTTATATACACTTGGTCTCCGTCGAATTAACTGTAACAACTCTTGATCTAAAGGATGTAAATAAGCGGGAATATTATAATGTGTACATACTTCATCCAAGGCTGACACATGATCACAATGACCATGTGTCAATAAAACTGCTATGGGTTCAGAATCTGCAACCATATCAATAATGTGGTTACAATGAAAACCCGGATCAATGATTATAGATTTTCCCTCTTTGATAAGCACATAACAATTTGCTTTATAAAGCCCTAGAGGACGTTTTATAACTTCCATATAGTTCCTGCCCTCCTATAGAATACGATATCGTTTAGGAACCTCTTTTTTTATAAAATACCCTTCCCAAAACTGAGGGTGAAGCATAACTAAAATCGTAAATAACTCCAAACGCCCTAATAACATGTCTACAATAGCAATACATTTAGCAGTATCCGGCATAACACTAAAGGAATCAGTAGGACCAAAACCACCAAACCCTAGTCCTACATTGCTAAGAAAAGCCGTAACCACTTGCATAGAATCATATGTATTGAGTCCCGTGCAAGTCATTAAAAAAACAGATACCACATAAATCATTAAATATAAAAATAAAAATTGCTGTGTCATCTGAATCCATTTAGTAGGCATCGGTTTTCCATTAATACGTACTACTTGAACCATATCAGGATGAATTGATTTTCGCAAATAAATTATAGAACTCTTAATCAAAATAATAAGTCGTATAATTTTTACACCACCCGTTGTAGAACCACTACAACCACCAAAAAATGTACAAATAAATAGCATCATCTGTGCTGCAGCAGGCCACAAATCATAATCACTAATAGCAAAACCACTACCAGTTTGAAGAGAAACTAAATTAAAGGCAGCATTTCTAACAATTTCTAAAGGACTAGAATAGCTAGATTGTAATACTAAAGATATTGATACAATGGCAATACCAATAAACACTACAAGCCAGTACATACGTGTTTCAAAATCATTAATTAAAACGCGAATTCCTTTTTGAAGTGCATTGTAATACACAGAGAAATTGCCACCAGCAAGAAACATAAAGAATATAAATACGAAACAAATATAATTACTTTGTTCATAAATAAAAGCCCCTGCTGATGTAGGTGCAAATCCTCCCGTAGCAATAATAGAAAAGGCATAGTTTAACGCATCAAAAGGTTCAATGCCTCCAGCCCACAGCATAAGAAAGCAAAGAGCAGTAAAAGCAATATACAACTGCCAAAGCTTGGTGGCCATTGATTGAATACGCGGCATTACAACACCAGGCTTTGGTACAGATGCCTCTGCATTAAAGAAATGTGCTGCATCTGCTCCTAAATTCTTTAAGAATGATAAGATAAGGACGATGATCCCCATCCCTCCAACCCAGTGCATAAGACCACGCCATAATACAAATGTATTTGGTAACTCATCAACACTATAAATAATAGTGGCACCAGTTGCAGTAATACCCGAAGTGGCTTCAAATAGAGCATCAAAAACATTCGTCAATATGCCACTCCCCAAAAAAGGCAAAGCCCCCAAAATAACCGTAAATATCCAAGTAGCGGATACAACTAAGAACCCGTCACGAATACTAAAGCTTTGACTTTCACAACCGTAATAAGACAAAAATGTCCCCAAAACTAAAGAAAGGCTTGTAGTTATAAGGAATGACCAATATGCAGTTTCAAATACGACACTATATATAAAGGGGATTAAAGTAAAAGCCCCAAATATATAGAGTAGCCGACCCACTAAGGACATAACGATTTGAATTCGCATAGCCCCTCCTTACTAAGTAAGATATTTAAGCAATTTGCTTACCGATTCAGGTAATGTAAAGAGAACGATATGATCACCATCTAAAATTTGAGTATTACCACGAGGTACGATAGCTTCATTTTCCCGTAAAATTACACCTACTAAGGCCTTCCCAGGTAAACGAATATCTTTTAATTGTTTACCTGCCACAGGTGATTCATTGGTAATTTCAATCTCGATAGATTCGGCTTTACCACCTTCAAAGGTAGAAATAGAAACAACCCCTTCTCCACTTCGTACAAAGCGCAAAATTTGACTTGCTGTTAATAAACGTGGAGAAAATACAACATCAATACCTACTTGCTCCATCAGCATAATATATTCCGGCCGACCCACACGAACAACGGTCTTTTGGATACCCATATGCTTTCCTACAAGTGCTACAAGTAAGTTAAGTTTATCATCATCTGTTAGAGCAATAATTACATCGCTATCAGCAATTTCCTCAGCTTCGAGCAAATCAAAATCAGTACCATCCCCATTGATAACCATGGCTTTATCCACTTGATTTGCCAGTTTCTCACAACGGTCAAAGTCTTTTTCAATAACCTTCACAGAAAAACCAGCTTTTTCTAGTAATACAGTTAAGTTACGACCTAAAAGACCTGCCCCAATGATTACAGCCCGTTTATAGAATGTATTATAATTATGGAACCAAAGTTTCTCCACTTCAGAAACGGACTCTTTCAAACCTAGGAAAAATACACTATCATCAGCCTGTAAGCGACTTTCACCATGCGGAATAATCATTTCACCATAGCGCAAAATACCAACTAATAGAACACCTTCAGGAAAGCGAATTTCTTTTAGTGGCTGTTCTAATAGAGGAAATTCATTATTCAATTTGAATTCCATAAGGCGCACAGCACCCTGACCGAACTCCTCAACATCTATAGCTGATGGTGTTTCTAAAATTTGTAGTAACTCTTGAGCTGTAACCATTTCAGGATTGATGAAAAGATCAACACCTAATTGAGCTCGTATCTCCTCATCCATATGTTCCGCCACACTATTATCACGAACGCGTGCAATAGTCGTAGGCACACCTTTTATTTTAGCTACCGAACAGGATAGCATATTAACCTCATCTGAATCAGTAACAGCAATAAACATACCAACATCAGACATATCGATCTCATTCAATAATTGAACATCACTGCCATTCCCTAAAACTAGGCTAACATCTAATGTATTTTCAAGATTATGAATGCGTTCTGGTGAGCGATCGATAACATATACATCATGATCGTCTTGAATAAGACGTTGTGCTAATGAATAACCAACCTTACCAGCGCCTACAATGACAATTTTCATCGTCTTTATTCCTCATCTTGGGACTCATCACTAACAAGAGGTGTCCATTGGCGACCTATGTCGGTAAGCAATGTCCAACCATCCTCCTGAACAATTTTTTTCTCTTTCATTAAATGCCCTAAGGCACGTTTGAAAGCAGCCTTACTAATATTGAACTTATCTTTAATCAACATCGCTGAAGACTCATCACTATATGGCATCTTTCCACCGCGATTTAAAAGATATTCCATAATAATATCACCGTCTGAAACAAGAGCTTTTTCCTTTGTAGGGCGCATAGACACATTGACACGACCATCATCGCGTTTGAAAGTAATACGCCCTTCAATCATTTCCCCTACTTTTAACTTTCTCGTCATTTCAGATCGATGTAAAAAGGCAATCCAACGCTCAGGAGTGATAAAAAATGCCCCCTCACTCGTTAAGTTATAGATAGCACCTTTTACAAGTTGACCAACCGTAGCTTCAGTAGCAGCTTTAGAGGCACGACGCATTTCATCATCTACATCCATGGAGACCGCAAAACGGCCAGATTTATCTGTATAAAGACGAACCCATACCTTTTCCCCTACCTGAGGGCGACCACGCATCTCCGCATGAGGCATAAAGATACCACGTTCTGTGCCAACCTCAACGAAGCAACCAAAATTTGTCGTATTGATGACCTCAACATAACCAATTTGGCCAACCTTCATAGCTGGTAAACGCATAGAAGCAGTTAAACGCCCCTTTGGATCGCGATATAAAAATACTTCTACCTCATCTCCTATAGTAACTGGTGAAGTTTGTTGATCTTTATGAAGCAAAATATCATCATTTGTATTGCCTGTTTGACCATCTAGAAAAGCACCTTGGTCACTAGTACGCAATACTTTCAATGTGGCAATTGTATTTTCCAACAATTCTGTAGCCATATTATACTCCTTCAAATGGAACTCGACTAGCGTCATTCCACAATTCTTCTAAACCGTAGAATTCACGCAATTCATCACCACCAAAGACATGACAAATTATATCGCCAAAATCCAATAAGATCCATTCACCTTCACGATAACCTTCTCTATGCTGTACTGTTATACCTAATTCGGCTGCTTTATCTTCCATTTCATCAGCAATGCTTTGAGACTGCTTAATATTATTTGCACTGGCAATCAAAAAATAATCACCTAACATTGAAATACCTTCTAAATCAAGAATTTCAATATCTCTGCCCTTTTTATCAAATGCAGCTTGTGCAAGTTCTAATACGATTTGTTTAATATCTTCTTTCTTTTTCATTATATTGCCTCTTATCTTATCGCTTACTACCGCTCTCCTCACCTGGTTCTGTGGGCTTTGTAATAGTGCCACCATTATGTTCCGATTCAGGTGCAACTTTCGACATACTATTTGTTGGTGCAGATATAAATTGCGTCATTTCATTAGCTGGTAAATTGCCCATTGTAATACCCACTAAACGTTGAGCTTCCGTAGGATTTACCTTCCAATAAGTCGTTTCACCTATAAGCTCTTTTTCACCAGGAAGAATATAGAAGTGGATCTCTTCCTTATTAATTTTGCTCGCATTATATACCAGTTTAATAGCATCTAAAGTGGAGATATTACTATCAAAATGCTCCCAAATACGCCAAATATGCCATGCATTTGTTATAAAAAATGCATTATGCTCTTGTTCCACCCACAACTTTAAAAATCGCTCTTGTCGTTGCACACGAGTAAAGGTATCGTGTTTAGGATCAGAATATCGTAAATATGCTAAGGCATTATTACTATCTAATGTTTGATAACCACGTCGTAAATCAATATCCTTATTGCCTTCTGCATCAACATGTTCCATCGGTTGCTCTACATAAATTTGTTGATTCCCTAACACATCATTAGTTTTCTTGAAAGCATCTTGATTAACTACCACGTAGTATGGTATTGAAATATGGAACATATCCTCAATAACAGCTTTAGTAAGCTCAATACCACCTTTTTCGTAAATACCATTTAACATGGTCGCATCTGTTTGGTCACGATTATCGATTTTACTATTACTTGGAATGCCAATAACATCCATGGTTTTTTGATCAAGATTTACAGATAATAGGAATAAGCTATCACCTTGGCTAGGATTATTGTCATCAGTGCCAATAACCAAAATATATAGAGGTTTATCTAAACCTTTTTGCTCTACTGATACAGTATTTGCGTCCTGTTTATTTCCACTATCTGTCACAGCTTCAGTAACTTCAGTAGTTCCTACAATTGCTCTATATGCATATGATACGCCACTATATATGCCATATCCTATCCCACCGACCAGAGCCAAAACTACAACAATAGCCAAAATGACTCTAGGCCACTTTACAGATGACTTTTGTTGACGTCTTTTTCTACGTCGGCGAGCTCTTGCTCGTTCACGCTCGTCCATATAAAAACTCCATTATTTACAAGATTTTAATACATCATTACGACCAAGAATGGTCAAAGGATAAATAGAAAGATGTTGCTCAATAAGGTGATTAATAGTATTGTCAAAGCCAAGCAATACAGCTCTATCGAGATTTTCTTTAGCTACCTTTCGAAGTTCATCAACACCTGGGAAATGACGATTAGGTTCAATATAATCTGCTAAGAATATAACTTTATCTAATGTGGACATCCCTACCTTACCAGTTGTATGAACACGAATAGCTTCTAAAACTTCTGAATCGGTTATAGAAAACTCAAGTTTAGCTCGAATCATACCTGCTAATCCATGTAAAAGATTACCATTGGCTAATAATTCTTCATCAGCTTTGTAATTATTCTCCTTCACCAAATCTTGCATCTCTTTCAAAGGCATTTCTTTAGCACAATCATGTAGTAATGCCGCTAATCGTGCTTTTTCTACATCAACATTATAAAGTTTAGCCAACTGAGTTGCGGATTCAACAACACCCAGGGTATGCTTAAAACGTTTTTTCCCCATCCATTGGCTTACCCTATGTTGTATTTCATCAAACGATAACATCATTTATTCCTTCCCATATATATGGTTTTCTTCTATATAATCCACTACACATTTAGGTAGCATATAACGAACTGTCTTTCCAGACCGTAAGCGCTCTCGTAAATACGTAGCAGACAATTTCATTTCAGGCACTTCCATAACATGTATTTTTTCCCGTGCTTTAGCTCCTAATTCATCCAAAGTAGAATCAATAGCACTCGATCCATCTGGTCTAGTAGCTCCAATAAAATGAACCTCGTCTATCAGTTCATCTATAAATTTCCAAGTCGGTAATGCACGAATAGTATCAGTCCCTGCAATGAAGTAAAATTCAACAGTAGGACCATATAGTTTTTTAAAATATTGAATCGTATCAACGGTATACGAAGGGCCCTCTCGGCGCATCTCTACATCAGAAATTTCAAAATTGGGATTATCCAAAACTGCGGCCGCCGTCATAGCATAGCGATGATGACTATCAATCACATCATGTTGCTTATGTGGTGGAATACGAGCAGGTACAAAGATAACCTTTTCTAAATTAAAGCTCTCACAAGCCACCTCTGCAATCATTAGATGACCTAAATGAATGGGATTAAATGTTCCACCAATTATACCTATGCGACGTTTATCTACCATAATACGGTCACTCCCTTAATGACAATGACACAAATAATGATGAATATGAGCAATGCTTTTATATAGGAAATCCATTCATATCGTCCCTTTGGTGTTTGAATGTATCTATAGTATGCTCTTACAAAATAATATAGTCTCTTCACGTCCGTACTTGACCTTCTCCAAATACAAAGTATTTATAAGATGTTAGAGCCTGTAACCCCATAGGTCCTCGAGCGTGAAGTTTTTGTGTACTAATGCCGATTTCTGCTCCAAAGCCGAACTCAAAGCCATCTGTAAAACGTGTAGATGCATTATGGTATACAGTAGAACAATCTACTAAATTCATAAACACATTAGCTCGCATAGGTTCATCTGTAATAATAGCCTCAGAGTGATGAGTAGTATACCGATTCACATGTTCAATAGCTTCTTCAAGATTTTCAACGATACGCACATTTAAGTCCATATCATTGTATTCTGTGTTGAAAGAATCCTCTTCTAGAGGAATTGTGTTTTCCATATATTGAGCTACAGCTTCATCTCCGTGAATACGAACACCGTATTCTTGTAGTGCTGTATCAAGACGTGGTAAAAAATCAGAAGCCACAGCATGATGAACTAACAGTGTTTCCATAGAGTTACACACAGATGGACGTTGAACTTTAGCATTGACTGCAATTTCTAAAGCCATCTCTAAATCAGCATATTCATCAACAAAGGTATGACATACACCACTACCAGTTTCAATAACAGGAATGCTACTATCTTCTACAACACGACGAATAAGTCCAGCGCCACCACGTGGAATAATTACATCAATATATTCCCGTTGTTGTAAAAGTACACCAACCATATCTCGATCAAGCACCTCAACAAGTTGAATAGAGTCACCATTAATACCTAGAGACTCTAAGGTATTCCGCATGATAGACACGATGATTTGGTTCGTGTGGAAAGCCTCTTTACCACCCCGTAAAATTGTAGCATTTGCCGTCTTTAAACAAAGAACACCTGCATCAATGGTTACATTAGGACGGGCTTCAAAGATGATACCAATTACACCAAAAGGTACGGATCGCTTTTCAATAATCAAACCGTTAGGACGAGTGATTGTTTCTATAATAGAACCTACAGGACTTTCAAGAACAGCCACCTGACGTACCCCTTCTGCCATTTGAGCAATGCGACTAGGTGTCAAGGTTAATCGATCTATCATAGTTCTAGGTAAATTATAGCCAACAGACTTTTCTAGGTCTAATTCATTAGCCGCCATAATTTCATCTGTTTTTGCTTCTACAGCATCAGCAATTGCTAATAATGCAGAATCTAAAGTTTCTTGGTCGAGTTGGGCTAATTCAAAAGATGCCATTTTAGCTCTCTGGCCCATATCTTTACAAATTTCTTCATACTGGTTCATAGGATTTCCTCAGTGTAATAAAACTAGATTATTACGATGTACAGCCTCATCATAGGTCGTATTAATACCCAGAATTTCGGCTATATCATTTGTATTGTGACCTTTAATCGCCTTCATATCATCAATACTATAATTAATAAGTCCACGACCAATTTCCTTATGATTATGATAAATGGAAATTGTATCACCAGGTCCAAAAGTCCCCTCTACTTCAATAATACCAGCGGGCAAAATACTAGCACCCTTATCTAAAACAGCCCGAGCGCAACCGTCATCAATCGTAATAGAGCCTTTTAATCGTTTACCAAAAGCCAACCAATGATGCTTACCAGATAAACTTGCATCATGGGCTTCAAAGAGTGTCCCAATTTGTTCACCCTTACATACACGACGAACAGAATCCTCTACTTCACCTGAGGTGATAACCATTGGTACACCAGAATTTGTTGCCATATGAGCAGCTTTAATTTTTGTATACATACCACCCGTTCCCATATTAGAACCAGCACCACCTGCAATAGCATAAATTTCATCGGTGATTTCAGAAACAGTTTCTATCAAAGTAGCATCTGGATTGGTGGCTGGGTTAGCCGTATATAAGCCTTCAATATCTGACAAAATGATAAGTAAATCTGCATCTACAATACCTGCTACAGTGGCAGATAATGTATCGTTATCACCGATTTTAAATTCTTCGATAGCAACCACGTCATTTTCATTGATAATAGGAATAACGTTAAGTTGCAATAAAGTATGTAATGTATTACGTAAGTTAAGATAACTATGGCGTCCAGTACTATCCTCTTTCGTTAAAAGAATTTGCCCTACGGTGCGACCATATTCTCGAAACATGCGCTCGTACATATGAATGAGAATACCTTGACCTACTGCAGCAGCTGCTTGCTTTAATACGAGGTCTCTAGGCTTTTCCTTAAAGCCTAAGGGGGCAAGACCCGCACCAGTAGCACCAGAGGAAACAAGAATAATTTCTTTACCTTGGTTAGCCAAATCTGATAATTGGCGCACTAATCTTTCAATACGCTCCAAATTTAAATGTCCGTTAGTGTAACAAAGCGTACTGCTACCAACTTTGACTACAATTCGTTTTGCATTAACGATGGTGCTGCGCATAGACTCACCTCCTAAGGTTAAAATTCTCAACTACGATGTATACAAATTTTTATGATCTACTAAATTATAAAATTATTTTGGCAAAATGATTTTAGGTTCTTTTTTAGCTTTATATAAAACACCATTAAAGCCAATCACTTGAACTAATTCAGCGCCAAGCATATCTGCTAAGTCTTGAAAAATTGTCTTATCTTCAGGACTATTATTATGTAATTTAACCTTAATAAGTTCGCGTGCTGTAATCGCTGCACGAGCACTATCAATAACGCTATCCTCTAAACCATTTTTACCAATTTGGACAACTGGTGGTATTGTAGCCGCCAATGAACGTAAATACCGTTTTTGTTTTCCTGTCATTATTACTCCTACTCTTGGAAAGTAAAGCGTTGATCGCCGATTACAACTTCATCACCGTCTTTACAGCCTTTTTCCTTCAATTTTGCATCAAGCTCCATAAAGCGCCAAATACGTTGGAATCTACGAAGAGATTGATCATCATCAAGATTTGTCATAGCTACTAATCGTTCAATACGTTTGCCTGTAATGTAGAAAGCAGCATCATCACCGCGAGTAATTAGAAACTCTACATCTTGTTTTGCTTCGTATACAACTGTATCATCAGTTGCTTCAGGCTCTGGCTCGTAGTTTTCTACATAGTAGTAAGCTCGTTCCATAAGCTCTGGCAAACCTTCACCACTTAAGGCGTTAATGAGGAATACCTCATAGCCTTTATCTTCAAAATATTTTTTTGTTTCTGGAATCGTCCTATCATCAAAGACCATATCAATCTTATTAAGAGCTACGATTTGTTTCTTATTAGCCAATTTCTTAGAGTATTTACGTAACTCTTCATTAATCGCATCAAAGTCGACCTTAGGGTCTCGACCTTCCATACCAGATACATCTAGAACATGAATTAAAATATTCGTACGTTCAACATGACGTAGGAAATTGTGACCTAAGCCCACACCTTCACTAGCCCCTTCAATAAGGCCTGGAATATCAGCTAAAACAAAGCTACGATCACCAGAAATTGTAACTACCCCGAGTACTGGTGTTAGTGTAGTAAAATGATAGGCAGCCACCTCTGGTTGAGCCTTAGATACTTTTCGCAAAATACTAGATTTACCTACAGATGGATAACCTAATAAACCTACATCAGCTAATACTTTAAGCTCTAATTGTAACCAGAATTCTTCACCAGGTTCACCCTTTTCTGCAAAGGTTGGTGCACGGTTAGCACTCGTTTGGAAGCGAGCATTGCCACGGCCGCCACGACCACCTTTGGCAATAACAAAGGTATCGCCATCGTTGACAAGGTCGCAAAAGATTTTACCTGTTTCTTCATCTTTAATTACAGTTCCCAATGGAACAGGAATGATGAGAGCCTCAGAACCTCGACCGTGTTTATTAGAGCTTTCACCATTACCGCCAGCCGGTGCCTTAAACTGACGTTTATATCTAAAGTCTACAAGCGTATTAATATTCTTGTCAGCTTTAAAAACAACATCCGCTCCTTTACCACCATCACCACCACTAGGGCCGCCATTTGGCACGTATTTCTCTCGACGGAAGCTGGACATACCATCCCCACCGTCACCAGCTTTAACAAAGACGCGCGCTCTATCTATAAACATAATTTAACTCCTATGCATTATTGCTGTAATAGCTCTAATGCCTTTTTAATTTGAATATCATCTAATGTACTAGATGGATGTACACCTTTTGGTAAATCGATTTCTACATCAGGTTTAATACCTGTTCCATCAATAACACGATCACTTGGTGTGTGGTACTTAGCAATAGTTACTTTAATTCCTTCATCATCTAAACTAGGGAAAATAGTTTGAACGGTACCTTTACCATATGTATTAGTACCTACGATAGTGCCTAATTTACGATCTTGAACAGCGCCTGCTATGATTTCTGATGCACTAGCAGAGCCCTTATTAACTAAAACAACCAACGGCATAGCTACATCAGGTCCATCTGACTTATAAGTATCCTTTTTACCTGATCGATTTTGTACCGTTACGAGTGTACCTGGAGGCATAATATAGTTAGATATCTTTTCAGTAGTAGATAATAAGCCGCCTGGATTATCTCGTAAGTCCAAGACAAGGGCCTTCATACCTTGAGATTGAAGCTCTTTATATTGAGTAGCAAAATCTTCTGCGGTATTTTCTGCAAACTGACTAATACGAATATACCCAACTGTGCTAGTTAGCATTTTACTTTTAACAGTAGGCAAAACAATGGATTCACGAGTGATATCAAAATGCAACTTTTCACCATTACGCTCAATATCAAGAGCTACAGTAGTACCTGCTTCGCCACGAATACGAGAAGATGCTTCCTCTACCGGAATTTCAGTAGTAGCTTGTCCATTGATAGCAATAATGTGGTCTCCAGGTTTAATTCCAGCTTTGAAAGCTGGTTGGTCTTCCATAACGCTAACAGCATATAGACCTTTATCATCAGTACCAAGGACCATACCGACACCAGCATATGTTGCAGATGTTTGCATTTTCATGGACTTATATTCTTCTGCATTTAAATAAACACTATGCGGTTCTCCCAAAGAGTCAATTAACCCCTTTAGCATACCATCATAAAGGGTAGTTTTAGCCATAGGTGTCATAAAAACTTGACTCGCAGTATAATAGGCTATAAATAATCTTGGCAGACCCCAGAATGAACCGGAAAGGTACCAAAATGTAAGCCACATAATAACGATGCCAGAGCCTATATATTTCAATAGACTCCATAACACCGTACGTGTATCTAATTTCATATTATAAATATCCCATAGGATCCACAGGATCCCCACTTATACGAACTTCAAAATGTACATGTGGCCCTGTACTATTGCCTGTGCTACCAGCATAGGCAATAACTTGACCCTTACCTACATCTTGCCCTTCAGAGACAGCAAGTTCAGAATTATGTCCATAAAGAGTAGACATGCCATTACCATGATCGATAACTACGGCATATCCATAGCCACCCATCCAACCCGACCAAGCAACAGTACCACCATCTGCAGCATGAACAGGTGTACCTTCATCAACACCAATATCAATGCCAGAATGATAAATTGTAGTGCCCCAAATCGGATGTGTACGATAGCCATATGGAGAAGTAATCTCGCCACTTACAGGCCACCCAAGTTGACCAGTTCCTTGTACCCAAGAATAACCAGATGAAGACTGTTGAGCCGCAGCAGCAGCACGAGCCGCCGCACGCTCTGCTTGGCGAGCTTTTAATAGAGAAGTAATTTGAGCGGAAGAAGCATTAAGTTCTTCTATCGCTTGCATTGCGATAGCACGATCATTTTGCGCTTTTTGAAGAACTACTTCACGTTCTTTCTTCTTCTGCTCTATTTCAGCTTGTTTTGCAGCAGCTGCTTTTTCAAGCTCAACTAATTTTGCCCGAGACTGTTCTAGTGCTTGCTTTCTAGCCTCTATTTCAGCACGTTCTTTTTTGATTTCCTCAATTAATTTAATATCAGAATCAATAATTCGTTTTAAAATTTCTAAACGATTAGCAAAGTCTGTAAAATCTTTAGATCCAATAACTACATCTAAGTAACTTAAACGACCGTTAATATAAATATCACGTACACGCTTATAAAATACGGCTTCTCGCCCTTCTAAGCGCTTTTGTGCTTCAGCAAGTAATTTTTCATTCACCGTAATATCATTCTCAACAGCTATACGTTGTTGTTGAATAGAATCCAATTGTTGCTGAGCCTGACGTAATTGTTCTTCGATTTGACGTAACTGTTCGGATACACTGACTATTACAGTTTCAGCATCTGACTTTATGGCATTTTGTTGATTAACTTGTTGTTGTATTGAATCGAGTTGATTTGTTAAATCTTCGTCCTCTGCAACGATATATAATGGTGTTCCCAATACCACTATACCAGTCAAAATTGCCGCTACGAAACGAGATTTAAATATACTATTATTCATAAACATTACACCTTCATGTATTGTTTCAAAGAAATAGTACTACCAATAGCACCTACTACTATGCCGCCACCTAAGATATAAAGGGCTACATCATAGAAGAATGGGAACATTGGTACTAAAGGGAAGAATGCTAATGATTCAGAAACTTCCATTGTGATGAAATGATAAAATTCACCAACGCAAAGAACGGCAATGATAGCACCAATTAAGCCTAACAACATGCCTTCAATCAAAAATGGCCAACGAATAAATCCATTAGTAGCACCTACATATTTCATGATTGCAATTTCTTTACGACGTGCGAATACAGTCAACCGAATTGTATTTGAAATGATGAATAATGTTGCAGCTGCTAAGAAAGCAATCAATACAATGCCACCAATGCGAATTACTTGCGTAATGCGGAAAAGCTCTTCTACAATATCTTGACCATAATGTGTACTTTCTACACCTTGGAATGTAGTAGCTAATTTTGCAGTCGCTTTTACATCACTAGGATTATCAAAAGTCAACACATACGAGTTAGGTAACGGATTAACATCACCTAAAGCATTTACCAATTGTTGCTGATCACCAAGGCGTTCTTTGAACTCCTTCATAGCTTGTTCTTTATTAACAAATTCTAAATGCTTTAAGTTAGGTATAGCCTTAATTTGCTTTCCTACTGCCATAATTTGATCAGTTGTTAAACCATCCTTTAAGTAAATACTTAACTGTACTTGATTTTCTAGACTGGATGCCATGTTATTCAAATTAATGACACCACAAAGGAATACGCCAAGCATAAATAAGGACAAAGCCACTGTAGAAATGGACGCTAATGTCATAAGTCCATTACGTTTCATAGACTTCAGTGCTTCTTTAAAATAGTACTTTATCGTTCTAAGCTTCATTAATTTCTGCACCTCTCATATTATCACTTTGAACACGGCCATCTTTTAGACGAATAACGCGTTTATTCAAGTACGAAACAAGATCCATATTATGAGTAACCATAATAACGGTAGTGCCAAAATTATTGATATGTTTGAATAACTCTACAATATCCTTACTAGTATCTGGATCGAGGTTACCAGTAGGCTCATCAGCAATTAAAACTGTTGGGCGATTAACAATAGCACGAGCAATCGCAACACGTTGTTGTTCCCCACCAGAAAGATCCTCTGGTAAGTCATTAGCCTTATCAGATAAACCAACTAGGTCTAATACATGACTCACCTTTTCTTTAATGATTTTTGGTTTTTCTTCAATAACTTCAAGAGCAAAAGCAATATTCTCTGCTACCGTTTTATTAGGCAATAAACGGAAGTCTTGGAATACAACGCCAAGCTTTCTCCGCAATTTAGGAATTTTACTGCGCTTTATACGCGTAACATCAAAGTCATCAACAATGACAGTACCAGCATCTGGCACTACTTCATGCGTTAATAACTTAAATAAAGTTGATTTCCCTGCACCACTGTGACCACAAACGAGAACAAATTCACCATCGTTAATAGTTAAACACACATCGTCTAATGCAACAGAACCATTATCATAGACTTTACTAACATTCTTAAATTCAATCATGGGATCCCCTTTGATTATTTACGAGCGATTACACGTTTTACTGCTTCTACAATGTCATTTGCAGTTAAGCCATATTTTTTCATCAATTCTTTTGGTGTTCCACTCTCCCCAAATGTATCTTGAACACCAACGAATTCCATAGGTACAGGCTTATTAGCTACTACTACTTCGGATACTGCAGAACCAAGACCGCCAATAATATTATGTTCTTCGGCTGTAACAATAGCACCAGTTTCAGTAGCCGCTTTTACAATTGCTTCAGCATCAATAGGTTTAATAGATGCCATATTAATAACGCGAGCAGATACATTAGCTTCAGATAAAGTTTTAGCCGCCTCTACAGCAGGTCCAACCAATGAGCCACAGGCGATAATTGTAACATCAGAACCATCTACCAAGGTAGTAGATTTACCTGGCACAAAAGAATAGCCTTCTTTAGTTACATCATCTACACCAGCACGACCCAAACGAACGTATACTGGGCCGTTATAAGATGCAGCCCATTCGATAACAGCCTCTGTTTCGCGCTCATCAGCAGGTACCACTACGGTCATATTTGGCAATGTACGCATGCAAGAAATATCCTCTAAACTTTGATGCGTTGCACCATCCTCACCAACAGTAATGCCCGCATGTGTAGCACAAACTTTTACGTTTAATTTTGGATAGCATACAGCATTGCGAATTTGTTCAAACGCACGACCTGTTGCGAACATGGAGAAAGAAGATACAAATGGAATCTTACCTGCCGCTGCAAGTCCAGCACCAACAGAAATCAAGTTTTGCTCTGCAATACCTACATTAAAGAAACGTTCTGGGCACACAGCTTTAAATGTATCTGTTTTAGTAGATTTGGATAAATCCGCATCTAGTACGATAATATTAGTATTCTCTTTACCAATGCGAGCTAGCGCATTACCATATGCTTCACGTGTTGCTTTACCCATTATTGCACCCCCATAATTTCATTAACAAAGGCTACACCTTGCTCTTCACTTGGTGCTTTACCATGCCAGCCGGCTTGACCTTCCATCTCTTCAACACCTTTACCCTTTACAGTATGCATTACAATACATGTTGGGCCTTCTGTGAAAGCCTTCGCAGCTTCAATAGCATTATGAAGTTCATCAAAATCATGACCATTAACTTCAATAACATTCCAATTGAAAGCTCTGAACTTTTCTGGAATTGGCAATGGAGAAAGAACTTTAGTAATATCACCATCAATTTGAAGACCATTAAAATCGACAAAAGCTGTCAAATTATTCAGTTTATAAAAGCCAGCAAACATTGCAGCTTCCCACACTTGACCTTCTTCAAGCTCACCATCACCAAGAATAGAGTATACATGGTAATCTGCATTATCAATTTTCCCTGCCAATGCCATGCCACAAGCCGCAGAGATGCCTTGTCCTAAAGAACCTGTAGACATATCTACACCTGGTGTGTGTTTCATATCAGGATGACCTTGTAACATATGATTAATTTTACGTAAGTTCAAGAGTTCTTCTTTAGGAAAATAACCCTTTTCTGCCAATGTAGCATATAGTGCAGGCGCTGCATGACCTTTAGAAAGGACAAAACGATCTCTATTAGGAGCTTTTGGATTTGCTGGATCTACATTCATCTCAACATAGTACAACAAGGCCATCACATCGGCGATGGATAATGAACCACCTGGGTGACCGGATTTCGCTGCCGTTACAGACTGTACAATACCAACGCGAATAGCTTTTGCCTTCTCTTGAACTAATTGTTTAACATCTTGTGTTAATGTAGACATAGAGACCTCACTTTCTGGATAAAATCCAATATATTAATACTCTTTAAGTAATGAAATAGCAATTTCTGCATTACGTTGAGAATCTACACGCAATGCTTCAATACGGTCATAAGATGCTTGATACTCCTCACGAGAATTCAATAATTTATGACACCATTGGTACAAAGCTTCTTCACGCAAATGAGTCATTGTGCCAATCGGCTCTTGACCAATCATATGTAAAAAGCTTGTAATTTTAGGATCATAAGAAATACCAATAACTGGTTTTCCCATTAAGGAACTAAAAACTAAGGCATGAAGACGTATACCAATCATGAGGTCCACATTACCAGATAAGGATACTTGTTGCTCCGTAGAAAACGGGCCTTCTAGGACAATAGCACCATTTGGCATATAACCAGCAATAATCTTAGCCTCTTTTGTATCTTCTGGATGTGACATAGGAATAAAGATAATTTCCACATTATCTTGTTCTTGTAATCGGCTCAATACATTAGCTAAGGCTTCTCTATATTCCGTATCCTCTTTCCAACTGCGAACAGCCACACCAATCCGTTTACGTTGTTCATTAGTAGCAGGCAATTTAGATGTATAGCCCTCAAGAATATGTGCGCCAATTGAAAGCTCTGTCGGTTGCATGGCCAATACAGCATCTGCAGTAACCTCTACATCTTCAATACCCAAAGACTCTAATTCATCTTTAGAAATAGAGTCACGAACTGTGATAGTATCCACAAAACGTAATACAAAGCCAACAGCACGACGTGTAGATGAACGATTTAAAGGGCCAATGCCTTGGGAATAAAGCATTACTTTTTTCCCAAGTAACTTAGCTAAGGCCATAATACTTAAATAGTAATAAGTATTACGAATACTAGTAGCATCTTGTAATAAACTACCACCACCACTGATAACAAGATCTGAATTAGCAATGGCTTTTAAAATACCTAGTGCAGAGAATGTCCCTACAGCATTGATATTATGCTTTTTGCTAGTTTCTTTAGGATTACCAGAAATGACAGTAATATGTGCATCTGCCTCTTCTTTGCGAATAGCATCGATAATGGCACAGAGCATAGCCTCATCACCAGCATTACCAAAGCCATAGTAACCAGAGATAACAATATTACTCATGGTCAACCTCCCTAGCTTGGAACCATTGTGTTACGTACATCATAAAACGTACTGCGATAATAAGAAGCAATCCCAAGAGAGCACCAATCAACAAACCACCATAACCACGCATGATAGACATGAAAACTGGCGTTCTAAGATGACAGAATGTTTCTACCATAGAAGCAATCCCAATAACCCCAGCTAGAGTTAATACAAAATGAATTATTGTAGGCCATTTACGCAAGAAGGCAAAGGTAGCAAGCATTAAAGCAGGATGACCAATAATAAACTCTTTTTCACGAGGTCTTGCATACATCGTATTTTCAAGGAAACGTCGAAGTATAAGTTCAAAGGTTGGTACTGGAACACCTGCGGTGTGACCACTGCGTCCAACAAATATCCATGCAACACCACCAAGTGCCGCCATCACAAAGAATACATAGAACTTAACATCCATAGTTAAGAATTCTACTACAAATTTTTTCGCTTCTTCCTTTGAGTTAATCATGCGACCCTTCCACAATGGGAAGCGTTGTAAGTACGCAATAATAACTAAAATAATCGGAAGTACAAAGGTTAATTTAACACCTCTAAAGATAGCGAATTCCATAAAGAATTTCGTATTGCCCAATAATGATGCGATAAACATAGCACCAATAGCAGCAAATAATGCAGCAATTACAAGATATAACAAGGCAAGCACCGTAGCCTTAATAGCCCCTAGAGGACGGGCCCCATCATAACGGCGCCACTCTTCCATTAAGCGAATCATAGCGCCTACGGGAGCCATAACTGCACTAGATAAAGCCCAGATTTGAGTAATTAACGTACCACTTGTAAGAATAAATACAACAATAGATGCCAAACAAATACCAAAGAAAGCCACAAGTTGAGTATGTTTAGACATTGGTAAAATCATTTGTAGAACATATACAAAAAGTGCGATAGCACCAACCATCGAAATAACTACTAACAATGGATTTGGTGTATAGGCAGGATAGATATCTGCAGGACCGAACTCATAGCCTTTTACAGCTAATTTCTCTGTAGCCATACCAATATAATTTATTGTAGTTTGTAATACGGTTTCATTATTTATACCTGTTTCATACATCGGGAACAAGTTAAAACGAATATTTCGCTCTATATCACTAATGTAAAAACGTTGTGCCGCTTCTTCAGGGGTAATTTTCTTTAACTCCTCTTTAGCGATAGTATACACACGACCTACACTATAATTATTTTTGGCTGCCATTTCCAAGAAACCTTGTTGTGGCTCATACTGCAACTGATTGACAGCTTCGATACCAACTAGTGGAATATGGTTTTTATTTAATAATGCTAATGTTTCATCCGTTAAATTAGGTGCACCAAGAGCTTCTTTACCAGCAAAAATCATCCCTGTTACATGAGGAATGCCTTCAAGTCGTTTAAATAGATATTGAATATCTTCAGATGTTACGTTTCTATAGTTTGTTGGACGAACGATAACATTGAAACCTCGATCTGCAACCTCTTGTGCTTGCAATTTTGAAATACCAAGATTCATCTTTGCATAGCTATCTGCTGTTGCACCATACAATTCAAGAACAGGACCAATACTTGTATTAAGCTCTTTCACCTTGTCCTTGCCAATACGGTGGTATAAATCCTCTCGAATTTCTTTATAATAGCCTTCTTTACCTGAAATTAATGCTACATAAGTCGCACCAGGTTTAATCGCAGCGCCATTAACACGAACAGAGTCCATCTCTTCAGAGCTTAATACTTTAACCTGGCCCGCATCTTTTGCTTTTTCTAACGTGCGATCATAAATAGCAAAAGCAGTCACACCAGCATTACGTAACGCATTAAAAGCTTCTTGTTGACTGCGCTTTTCAAAGGCACTGGCTCGTAAAACTGCATCATAATCTACGATATTTTCAATATGATTTTGAGATTTCTCAATCTGATGGCGTTCAAATACTAAGTATAAGGAAGATAAAAGACCTATAATAATACAAAGTATAAGAATCCATGAGTACTTACTTTTTTGTGTGTTCCGATGATTCACGACAAATCCTTTCTAGTTGAGTACAGGTTTTACTTTAATGAGAATTTCACCATTATCAACAGTTAAACTTTCCGCTTTTACAGGAATTGGAAAATTGTTGAAGTCATAAATTTGAGTACTTTCTAACACATTAGATGTCATTCCAGGAATTGTAGCACCATTTATGGTGAACTTTTTAGGTGAAAACAATAATGTATTGCCCTTTAACTCTAAATTCCCATCTAATTTAACATCCCCTTTAAACACCATGCCTACATTCATTTTGCCGGTTAGGCTAATATTATCTTTACTAATGTCAACTTGTACGTCTTGAATATCACTACCTGCTTCATTACTTAAGAAAGTCGCTAAGTCAGCTTTATTAATAGTCCCATCAATACTAGCATTCCCGACACTAACGATATCAATTTGTTGACTAGCTAATAAAGAAATTGGATTGACAAAGATTTGTTTAGCATCATATCGAAAACTAGCAAAATTCAATTTACCCAGTTTAATATTCTCCAAAGTGCCATAAACACGATCTACCTCACCATATAAAATTTTGAAAGCAGGTTGAGCCTCAACATTTACTGTTTGAGCCGTTGGTTTCAATGTTTCATTTAATTGGCTTTCAATACGAGAGCCAATAAAGGATGGCAATAAAAATTGGGATGCCACTACAAGAGCAATAATTAGCACTAATAGGAATAGTAAAAACTTTTTCATAGTATCTCCTAAATTGTTAAGTTAGCCTCTTTTTTTAAGAAACCTTCGATAAATGGGTCTAAGTTGCCATCCATAACAGCTTGAACATTACCAGTTTCTACACTAGTACGATGATCCTTAACAAGATTATATGGATGAAATACATAGGAACGAATTTGACTACCCCACTCAATTGCTTGGTAGGTACCACCAATCCGTTCTTTAAGTTCAGCTTGCTTTTCGAGCTCTAACTCAAATAGTTTCGCCCGTAACAAACGTAAAGCTTGTTCTCTATTCTGCATTTGAGAACGTTGTGTTTGGCATTGTACTACAATACCTGTCGGCTTATGTGTCATGCGAACAGCAGAATCGGTTTTATTAATATGCTGACCACCAGCGCCGCTAGCACGATACGTATCAACTTGAACATCTTTCATATCGATATTAATTTCCACAGTATCATCGATTTCAGGCATTACATCGACAGCAGCAAATGATGTGTGACGTCGAGCCGCAGCATCAAATGGTGAAATACGAACGAGACGATGTACACCTTTCTCAGACTTCAAGTAACCAAAAGCATTTTCACCTTTAACAAGGAATGTAGAAGATTTTATTCCTGCTTCATCACCAGGTTGTTCATCCATTAACTCGATGGAAAAGCCAGATTTTTCAGCCCAGCGCAAGTACATGCGAATTAACATAGAACACCAATCTTGTGCCTCAGTCCCACCAGCACCGGCATGAAATGTTAAAATAGCATTATTTGCATCATATTCACCACTTAACAATAAAAGTACTTCTTGCTTTTCCAAGGTTTCTTCTATTTGCTTAACATATTCCTTGATTTCATTCTCCATGGAGAGATCATCTTCATCTATAGCCATTTCAAGCATCACATTAGCATCTTCAATATCACTAACAAGTTGCTTATAACTTTCTACAGCATTTTTTAATTGTGTGGCCTCTTGAGAAATCTCACGAGCTTTATCTGGATTATCCCAAAATGTAGGATCACTCATCTGTACATCAAGTGTAAATATTCGGTCTTCCTTTTGAGCGATGTTAAAGTGAATCCCTCATCCCATAAATACGTTCTTCTAAATTAGAAATAATCGGTTTTAGATCTTCTAACAATTTATGTTCACCACCTTTAGTTAATTAGTCTATTACATCAATAAACTATCACCTTAACAAAATAGAAAAATGGCCGTTGCCCAGTGGAAATCCCTTTGAGCAACGTGCCATTCACAAATCTTAATCTATGTTTTGTGGCTCCAACACATCTTCATGATGGGATTGTGCACCTTCTAAGTGATCAACTGGTTCTTCGATTTCTTGAATCAATTGTGCACGAATTTTGTATAATGCCATGATTGTCTCATCTTGAATAGCTGCAATCATGTTTTGGAACATATCAAAAGCTTCAAACTTATATTCTACCAACGGATTCTTTTGACCATATGCACGAAGGCCAATACCTTCTCGTAACATATCCATATTATCCAAATGTTCCATCCATTTATTATCAACAACGCGCAACATAATCGCCTTTTCAAGTTGACTAAACATAGCCTCTCCAAGCATATCAACGCGATCTTGATACTCTTCATGAGCAATTTCTAATAAGCGTTCTAATAAGTCTTGACGACTATATTCTTCCATATCTTGAGAAGACATAATCTCTTCTGTTAAAAAATATTGACTTAAATGTTTATAGAGACCTTCATAATCCCATTCTTCTGGATAGAGCTTTTCATCAGCATAAGCATCTACAGATTCGGTAACAAGCTTGTCAATCATTTCGTTAATTGTTTCACGCAAGGATTCGTTACGTAAAATACGGCGTCGTTGTTCGTATAATACTTCACGTTGTTGATTCATAACATCATCATATTCAAGTACATATTTACGAATATTGTAGTTATGATCTTCTACTTTCTTTTGAGCACGTTCAATAGATTTAGTAATCAAAGAATGCTCGATAGGTTCATCCTCTTCCATACCAAGTTTATCCATGATACCTGTAATATTGTCAGCACCAAAGATACGCATTAAGTCATCTTCTAATGATAAAAAGAATTGAGAAGAACCAGGGTCACCTTGACGACCAGAACGACCACGTAACTGATTATCAATACGACGGCTTTCATGGCGTTCAGTACCCAAAATTGCTAAACCACCTAGTTCAGGGACACCTTCCCCAAGAGTAATATCAGTACCACGACCAGCCATATTAGTAGCGATTGTTACCATTCCCATTTGGCCAGCAGCCGCAACAATTTCTGCTTCTTGTTCATGATGTTTAGCATTCAATACTTTATGAGGTACACCTGCACGCAACAACATGTCTGAAAGTTCTTCAGACTGTGTAATAGATGTAGTACCAATCAAAATAGGTTGCCCTATTTGATGCCGTTCTACTGCATTACGTACTACGGCACGATATTTAGCAGCTTTAGTTTTAAAAATCTGATCTGGCAAATCCATCCGAATTAAAGGTTTATTCGGTGGAATTGGTATAACCTCTAATCCATAAATATCGATAAATTCTTTTTCTTCTGTTTTAGCAGTACCTGTCATACCTGCTAATTTATCATACATACGGAAATAGTTCTGGAATGTGACAGATGCTAAAGTTTGGCTTTCGCGTTCAACTTTCAAACCTTCTTTAGCCTCAATAGCCTGATGCAAACCATCAGAATAACGGCGTCCAAACATCAAACGGCCCGTAAACTCATCAACGATAACAACTTCACCATCTTTAACCACATAGTCAGTATCACGATGCATCATAGCATAAGCACGTAAAGAAGCACCAAGCAAATGATTCAACTCGATATTTTCTGCATCATATAGGTTTTCAACGCCAAGCATTTTTTCAACCTTTGCGATGCCAGAATCTGTAGGGGCAATAGTTTTTTGTTTTTCATCAATAACATAGTCTTCATCTTTTACAAGGTGAGGAACAATTTTAGCCAATTTATAATAATTATCGGTGGAACGTTGACCAGGACCTGAGATAATTAGTGGTGTTCTTGCTTCATCAATAAGAATGGAATCTACTTCATCCACAATGGCATAATTCAATGGTCGTTGTACCATTTGAACAACATCGGTTACCATGTTATCGCGTAAATAGTCAAAACCAAACTCATTATTTGTACCATATGTAATATCACACGCATAGGCTTCTTTACGTTGATTAAAGTCAAGATTAGCCACAATAAGGCCCGTAGAAAGTCCTAAGAAATTATATAAACGTCCCATTTGCTCGCTATCACGAGTAGCCAAATAATCATTTACTGTTACAACGTGTACACCCTTACCGGTCAATGCATTCAAATATACAGGCAATGTAGCTACTAATGTTTTACCTTCACCAGTACGCATCTCAGCGATATTACCATTATGTAGGCAAATGCCCCCCATTAACTGTACATCGAAATGACGCATGCCTAAAACACGTTTAGATGCTTCACGAACTACAGCAAACGCTTCTGGCAATAAGTCGTCTAACGTTTCCCCTTTTTGCAAACGACGTTTAAACTCATCAGTTTTTGCCACTAAGTTAGCATCACTTAATTTAATATAATTAGGTTCAATTTCATTAATATGATCTGCAATAGCACGCATTTTTTTAATTTCTTTTGCGTTATTATTGCCTAATAGCCTTTGTAAAAAGCTTAACAAACAAATCACTCCTCTACGGGACATCTTACATTATTTTATCTAACTTATTATAACGAAAAAGCCTTGAATAGTCAAAGAATTCAAGGCATTTCAAGATTATTTATAGTATTATTTTTGCAAAAAAGGTGGATGACTATTTTAAGTCATCCACCTTAATATAATAATCGGCTGATTTAAAGTAGAAAGGAGTTAGGATTAAGTTCAGCCGACATTATATATTATTGAAGTTCTGGCTCGATCAAACCATAGAAACCATCATGTCTACGATAAACAACATTCATCGCTTCAGTTTCAGCATTAAAGAACATAAAGAAATCGTGACCAATAAGATTCATTTGTAAAATCGCTTCCTCAACATCCATAGGGCGCACAACAAAGTGTTTGCGTTTTACAACTTCAATAGTTTCTTCTTCCACAGGAGCTGCCAAAGCTTCAGGATGGAAAGCTTCTTGTTTTTTGAAACGTTTAGCTAAACGAGTTTTATATTTATGGATTTGACGAACAATTTTATCTACTACTAAATCAATAGCTGCGTACATATCATCGTTAGTTTCCACACCACGAAGAACGATTTTATCAACAAAACATGTAAGTTCAATTGTAGATTTATCTTTTACAACGGATAAAACCGCTTGTGCATTTAACTCATCATCGAAGTAACGAGTCAATTTACTCAATCTTTTTTCGATATATGCTCTTAAGGCATCTGTCACTTCAATGTTTTTTCCTCTAATTGCTACTTTCATAAGTCAACACCCTTTCTAAAAATCATCCACGAGATGCGAGTGTGTGGTATTATATAACCTTATCCCTCGTGTTATATTTAGTATTTCTACTTCCAACTATAAAACTCCTTCTTTTTTATGTAAAAATTTTATATTTTTTGTAGAATTATGAATTAAATTTATATAGAAAATCAAAAAACCCCGATATTATATACTATCGGGGTTCAATTATATGTTGTTTTTATAATTTTTTTGGTATGTAATTACGCTTTAACAACGTTAGCGGCTTGAGGTCCACGGTTTCCATCAACAATCTCAAATTCTACATTTTGACCTTCAGTCAAAGATTTGAAGCCTTCGTCTTGGATTGCAGAATAGTGTACAAATACATCGCTACCGTCTTCACGTTCAATAAAACCATAACCTTTTTCTGCACTGAACCATTTTACTTTACCTAACATGGTAACATCCTCCTAAAAATATATATTGTCTTACTGTCTTGCTCTATATTTGTATCATAACACAGCATGTATAAAATATCAAACAACAATATTTACATTTCTAATGAATATACAAACGCCGAAAACAAGAATATTATTTAATACAAACCTCAACAATCCCTATATCTATATATGCTATAAATAATTATATGCGCCCTATAAATTAATTGTATACTGTTATAATCATAAGAATATATGAATTAAAAATTATTATTTTAAAAAATGACTGTATAAATTATTATTATATCACAAATATTTATAGCAATAATCGTGTTTTTTAGATTAATCTACACTTTAAATCTTTATACAAGCTCTTTATAATTAATAAATACAGCCTAAAGGTTATCAAATATATTAATAGATATTAAGCTATACATATATAATAAAAATTTATATAAATAAATAGGTTAAATTTAATGTAAAAAAACAGGAAGCAATTTCTAATTCTAGAATTTGCTTCCTATAATATCATTAATTAATCTATTAAAATTTTGTCTAAAAATGATTTTGTTCTTTCATTTGTAGGAGCATCGAATACTCGTTCAGGTGTATCATCTTCTAAAATCAAGCCACCATCAACAAATAAAACTCTATCCGCTACCTTTTTCGCAAAGCCCATTTCATGGGTAACGATGACCATCGTCATACCTTCCTCAGCTAAAGACTTCATTACATCTAGTACTTCGCTAACCATTTCAGGATCAAGAGCTGAAGTAGGTTCATCAAAAAGCATTACTTTAGGTCTCATAGCTAAAGCACGAGCAATAGCAACACGCTGTTTTTGACCACCTGACAAAGAATCAGGATATGCATTGGCTTTATCCGCCAAACCTACTCGATCAAGTAAAGCTTGACCTATCTTCTTAGCCTCTTCCATAGATGTTTTACGAACCTTAGTTTGTGCTAAGGTAAGATTTTCCATAACCGTCATATGTGGGAACAAATTAAAATTTTGGAATACCATTCCTACTTCAGCACGAACGTCATTTAACTTTTTCTTATCAGAAAGATCCATACCATCTACGATAACCTTACCAGATGTAGGTTCTTCTAAGTAGTTCATAGTGCGCAGTACCGTACTTTTACCAGAACCAGAAGGACCGATGATTACAACAACTTGACCTTGTTCAATATGTAAATTAATACCTTTTAGTACTTCATTTTTACCAAAAGATTTATGTACATTTTCTAATTTAATCATTTAATGCTATATTTCCTTTCAAGATATCCAACTAATTGTGAGATAGTCACTGTCATAATAAGGTAAATCACAGCAACCGTACCCCAGATTTCAAAGGATGCATAGGTTTTAGCAATGATTAATTGACCACGACGTGTCAACTCCTCGAAGCCGATAACAGAAACTAAAGAGGAATCTTTCAGCATGGCAATAAATTCATTCCCTAACGGAGGAATAATTGCTTTAAAAGCTTGAGGCATAATGATGTAACGCATAGTTTGTCCCCAAGTTAACCCAAGAGAACGACCAGCCTCCATTTGACCTTTATCAATAGATTGAATACCAGCACGGAAAATTTCAGATACATAAGCACCAGAGTTAATACTACACGCGGTAACAGCCGCAATATATGGATCAATCCGTTGACCTGTAATTATAGGTAAGGCAAAATAGATTAGGAAAATTTGTACCAGTAGTGGTGTACCACGAATGATATCTACATAACATTTCGCAAGCAATCTAACTAATTTAAATTTAGATAAATTTGCTAAAGATACTAAAAGACCGATAAAAAAGCCACAACCCACAGACATGGCTGTAATTTCTACAGTCACTAGAGCACCTTGTAGTAAAAGCGGTAAGTTATCCGCAATTAACCCCCAATTAAAACTCATGATCTCTCCTATTATTTAAATTCTAAAACCACTGGCATATCAGTAGGTGCATCTACATTAAACCATTTTTTATATAATGTATTAAATTCACCATCTGCCTTCATATCAGCAATTGCCTTATTAATTTGTTCTTGCAATTCTTTATTTTCTTTATTAATTGCTAAGCCCAAATATTCTTTAGTATTTGGATATGCCATAAATTTAATATGTTGGTCAGGATGCTTAGTACTGTAATATTGAGCTACAGGTAAATCGATTACAGTTGCATCAACACCACCATTCTGTAATTCTAACAAAGCTTCATTGCTATGGTCAAATTCTTTTACAGTAGTACCTTCAATTTTATGAGCTAAATCTGCACCAGTAGTACCTAATTGGGCTGCAATTTTTTTACCTTTTAAATCATCAAGAGAGTTCACAGCCGTTCCATCTCTATATACTACTGCTAAAGCATTTTCATAATAAGGAGAAGAAAATAATACTTTTTCACTTCTCGCTTTTGTAATGGTCATACCAGATGCAGCAACATCAATATCATGTGTATTCAAAGCTGGAATCAAAGCATCAAAAGCTACATTTTTTAGCTCTACATCTTTATTAATACGTTTACCGATCGCACGAATCAATTCAATATCAAAACCTGTATAATCTTGAGATTTTTCATCTTTAAACTCAAATGGAACAAATGTAGCATTAGTACCAACGACAAGTTTATTAGATGTAGGTTGATTAGAGGAACCACAACCACCAACTAAAGAAGCCGCCATCACTAACATACAACCGCCAACAATTAATTTTTTTAATTTGCTATTTAACATATTATCAACCTCATTATTCTAACTTACTACTACTTTATAATAGTATATAGACTTAGTATAATTATGTCAATAATTTTGTATATAAATTTCAATATTATCGCAAAATCCCTGTATTCATATTTTAATTTTATACATAGCATGCATAAATATTACTCCTATGTATAAAAAATTTCCCATGATTAGTGGTTTTTTATAGATTTTATAATATACAAATGTATAAAAAGAAAAAGCACATGAGAAAATCCTCATGTGCCCTTATACGGCTGACCTGGTCTTTGCCCCCACACTCGCCTGCTGGAGGGTTCGCTCATAAGTCTGAGACTCCCCACTACTACCTCTCTCGGTTATACCGGCAGGACTTACACCTAAGCCGCACCATGCTCACAACCCTTTGGGCTGCTTATGTGGATCGTTTTGCCTGCGACTGGCCTCGACTTTCAACCACAGACCCGTATAGACGTATTATAAAGAATAACAGAATTCATGTCTAGTTTTACTATGATACTATTAAAATTAATGTATGTAGTTAAGTATCTCTAAAAAATATTTACCAAACATAAGATCGAAAAATTCTTAGACCAATGAGAATAAATTTTGCAACCCTTAATTTTGATGTATAGAAAATTGGAATAGTAAACCTAAAATATTCTTCATATTATTTTAATATTTCTAAAATCACTTTTTTTAAGTACCATATCTAGTGGGTTCTTAAAATGTCAATTATTTTTTGTATGCCAAATATGAATACAACATATATGTAAGAACATACGTATCATACACAAAAAATTATTTATGGTGTATAATTTGTATACTGTTAAATTAGAACGGCCTAAAGTTGTACGATATGAACATAAGTACGAGGGGTTGTACCATATGTTCTATTTGTTAGTTAGAGGGGTTTATTATGTTTATGTTATCATTGATGCAACCATCAGGTTTGTATGAACTGGAGAAAGATAGTTTAGAAGCCATAAGCGCACAACTTTTGCAGATGATACAAATGAAAAGCTATCATCTTTATACACATTCTATTCAGGTTTCAAACTATGCTGTTAGCATCGCAGCTAAAATGGGTTTACCATTAAATGAAATCGAACAGATTCGTCACGCAGCTCTACTTCATGACGTAGGTCTATTAATGGTACCTAATGCATTAATCCAGAAATCTCCATATCTTAATAAGCAAGAAATGTCTAAGTATAAACAACATGCTGCAAGTGGAGCCAATATGATTGAAAACTATCCTTGCTGCCAACAAATTTTACCTTATATTCGTTACCATCATGAAAAATGGGATGGCTCCGGTTATCCTAAACATCTACGTGGTGCTAATATTCCATTGGGAGCTCGAATCATTGCTGTAGCAGATTACTATGATACAACAGTTAATCCTTCTACTGAATTTTGGGCTAAAACAAAAGCTAAAGCAAAAGAAGAACTTTTTAGTGCGTCCGGTTCTCTCTTTGATCCAGATGTTGTTAAAGCATTTATTGATGTACTTGGCTAATATGTTAATTAAGCGTTCACCCTCAGGTGAACGCTTTTTTATATACTAAGTTAACTATTTCTTCTAGAAACATTATCGCCATAATTTGATATGAATACATTTTATAATGCTACTATAAAATCAAATATTATATTCCTACATTTAATAGTAAAGATTAGAAACTACCACTAGCTAGCGTAAGGGCATCAACGCGTAAAGCGTTATGCTTTTGTAAGACTTTTGCTACGGCTTCAATTGTAGCACCTGTAGTATATATATCATCTACGATTAAAATATTCTTATTTGTCAAATCAATATCCTTGTAATCAGCACATATAACAAAGGCATCATCAATATTTTGATGTCTTTCTTTATTTGTTAATCTCCACATATCTCGAGAAGTATCAAACTTGTATATACAATCTAACCATTTAAAGTTTTTTCTATTTATTTCCCATAGAGAATGAGCCCATTCAAGAAAAAATAAATCTACTTGATTATATCCCCTCTTAGCTTTTTTCTTTTTGCTAGAAGGTACGGGAACAATATAATCATACATTATTTTACAAATACTATTTTCAATGTTAGGCTTATTATATTTCATGTAAAAGTTGTACGATACTAAAAAAGGAGCGGCCCCTTTGGACTGCTCCTTTTTCTCATTAAATTTTACATCGTAAATCATAGACTTTAGACCACCACGATATTCGGCCAGTACACATACATCATCTACATAGTGTAAAAATTTATGTGGTACATGGCGAATATGTAATAGATCGGTAAAACAAGCTTTACACCAATCCCCCTGTTTTGCTACGGGTGTACCACAGTGAGGACATACCGGTGGAAATAGGAAATCCCAAAGACTCATTACGAATCACATCTCCCTTGTAGTCGTTCTTTAAACAATGTATATCTCTCATCGGCATTAACAGTGCGCACAGCACGTTCAACTGCGCTCGTAGTACCGACAATAATTACTTTACGTTTTGCCCGCGTAACAGCAGTATACAACAAATTACGTTGTAACATACCACCATAGCGTGGAACAAATGGAATAATAACTACGCCATATTCGCTACCTTGGCTCTTATGGACCGTTATAGCATAAGCAGGCATAATCATATGAGCTTCATCGATTGGTAGGCGAACCTCTTTATGAATAAATCGGATATAAATATCAGTCCGTGTAATAGCGTAAATAACACCAATTTCACCATTAAAAACTTCTAACTCATAATCATTGAGAATTTGAATAACCTTGTCCCCAACGCGATAAGTAATGCCATTGACACGAGTTTCTCCCTTGTAGCTATCTGGAGGGTTTACGGCTTGTTGTACATATTGTGATATCAATGTACTACCTGCTTCACCACGGCGCATAGGAGAAATAATTTGAATATCTAATTCATCCTCTAAAGTTTCTTGTTCACGTTTATATACATCAATGATGGCTTTCATCATCATGTCATAAGATTTAACAGGAATAAAAGAAAACTCTTCGCTCACACCTTCTAGGTTAGGCATTTCACCACGGTTAATTGCATAAGCACTTTCAACGATAGTATTGCCAGAGCTTTGACGATAAATCTGGTTAAGTCGTGTATAGGGCACACAATCACTATCTAATAAATCTTTTAATACAAATCCAGCACCTATAGGTGGTAATTGATCTACGTCACCCACAATAATGACATGAGCTTCCTTAGGAATGGCCGCCATTAAAGAATAGAATAGATGCACATTAAGCATAGATGCTTCATCGATGATAATGACATCTATATCAAGTGGATCATCTTCATTCTTTGTAAAGTCATAGGAGTCACTACCTTGAACAGGTACCAATAGACGATGAATTGTAGTAGCTTCAAACTCAGTAGCCTCGGTCAAACGTTTTGCAGCACGTCCCGTAGGAGCACAAAGTATAATACGCCCCAGTCCACCAAGTTGAAAACCTTTTACTAGCGCCTTAATAATAGTTGTTTTACCTGTACCAGGACCACCCGTTATAAGAGAAAACTTTTCAAAAAATGAGAGCTGTATAGCTTCTTTTTGAGCATCACCAAAGGTAATGTAGTTGTCTCGTTCAAACTTTTCAATAAAACTAGGAATATCTAATGATATTGGATCTGCTTGTAATAAAAGCTCTCGTGTGTATTGAACTCCTTCCACTTCAGAAACATACATCTCTGGAGGGTAGATATATAAGATATCTTCATAATACGTACTATACAGTGCACCTTGTTCTAGAAGGCTTTCAATAAAATTAGCAATATCATCTACATCAGTTTGTAATAGCTCATCTAAGCGACCGATAAGTTGATCTACGGGTAAGCATGTATGACCTTGATTATCTAAACTGCGTAAAATCCATTCTAAACCAGCCTCTAAACGGCGTGTATCACTGCCAGTGATGCCTAAATGTTCGGCCAAAGTATCGGCCGTACCAAAGAGCATATCTGGAGCTACACGTAACAAGATATAAGGATTATCCTCTATAACTGCAACTGACTGCACACCATAATAGGTATATACAATACGACTCCATTTCGATGAAATGTGATGACTTTCAAAAAAATGATTTAAATCGGATAAAATACCTTCACCAAGTAAGGTATTAAATAATTCATCCTTAACACTCTTTCGAAGACCTGGAACATCTTTAATCTCTTCTGGACGTTCTTCCCGTAAAATTTCTAAAATACGAATCCCAAAATACTCTAGTACCTTCTCTACGGATTTTTCACCAAAACCTTTTATGCCTAAATTTAACAAATAGTTCTTGGCAGCACCCATATTATCAGGTTTTAACTTTTCGACACTGCTCGCATCAAATTGGCGACCGTACTTTTCATGTTCTACATAGCGGCCCCGTACTTCAATGTCCTCCCCTTCTTTAGGAGACTCAAATTTGCCAGTACAAGTAATGTATTCCTCATTATAATCTTTCAGGATAAACACGCAATATGTACGTTGTGTATTCTCATATATAGTTCGGTATACAAATCCTCGTATGGCGTCCATTATTTCTCCGTATTAGGCAAGGCTTCAATAATTTCTTGCACCGCATCGGTAATGCTGCCTTCGTTACCAATTTTGATATGTGCCACTGCTTCGTATAGAGGGTATCGTTCTTCATATACATTAAAAATATATTCAATACTTTCTTTTACAAGCGGACGAATCTCAAGATCCAAATCATCTAAAATATGATTTACATCGCGGTTTACGAATACAACAAGACCATTATTTCTCATCAATTTAACAGTTTTATCATAGGTAACAGTACCGCCACCTGTAGCAATGACAGATGGTTTATTATGAATTAATTCTTTGATTGTACTATATTCATATTCACTGAAAGCATCTTTACCATCGTAAATATAGATATTTTGAACGGATTTACCTACTTTGTCTTGAATCGTTTGGTCTAAGTCAAAAAAATCTCGCCCCAACTCTTTAGCTAGAACTTTACCAACAGTAGTCTTACCTGCGCCAGGCATACCAATAAGGAAAATATGCTTATGCATGTGTTCTTTCAAGAATTCATTACTCATAGAAACGACAGTTTTTATATAATTTTCAACATAAGGTGCTAAAACTTGATCTTTACAATTTTGAGTATGTAAAGTAACGATGCTATCATCCCGTTCTTCATCAATAAGCGGCAAATGATGTTCATCCTTATATTTACCAATTTCTTTAATTAATGTGAGTCGTTTTTCAAACTCCGTAACTAATACAGAGTCAATACTATCTATTTGTTTTCGAGCTTCTTTAATATCCATGAGAACCCCCTTTTATGCATTAGCTAAAATAGCTAGCGCCTGTTCTTCATCTATCTTCATCTGATCGATAAGATCTTGTAAGTTATTAAATTTAACTTCCCCTCTAATATAAGAAATAAATTGTACAATTACTTCTTTTCCATATATGTCCTGGTCAAAGTTAAAAACGTGCACTTCACATCTATGATACTGATTTTTAAAGGTTGGATTATCTCCAATATTACCTACCCCATCATACCAAATACCATCAATACACACGCGATTAGCATAGACTCCATCTGGAGGTGTAGCCATTTCATTAGGAAGTAAAAGATTTAATGTAGGGAATCCTAATGTGCGTCCTCGTTGATCGCCTTTAATCACAGTGCCTTTAAATTGGAATGGTCTACCTAACCAATGATTAGCATCTTCTAAACGTCCATCATGAATAGCCTTTCTTATTTCTGTACTAGAAATAGGCGTACTAAGACCATCACATGGTAATAAGGGCTGCACAAGAACTCGTATATTCTTATTTGCTACCACCTGTTTCATATATTCTGGATTACCTAGACCTTTTGCACCAAAAGTAAAGTTTTCACCAATTACAATGGCTTCCACATTCATATCAGTGCAAAGATCATGTAAAAATTCATCTGCACTCATGTTAAGTAGTGCTTCAGTCATAGGCAATCGCAAAATATAGTCTACGTTGAGTTCTTCTAACACAGTATCCATAATCTCTTCTTGAATCACCCGTTTAGGCACCCTATCTGGATGTAATATAGTCAACGGATGATGCTCGAAGGTGATGATGATACTTACGCCATTGACTGATGTAGCCTCTTCAACAGTCTTACGTATAACTCGTTGATGACCTCGATGAATGCCATCAAAGGTACCAAGGGCATATACTTTTGTATCTTTGATTTGACGTAGTTCATCAAACGAATGTATTTGCTTCATACTTATCCTTCAATAAAAATATTTTTTTCCACTTTTAATGTGTGGTTTGTTCGTTTCATAATACCAATAAAACCATTCGGTCCATAGGCTCTATAAAAATTATCTGGTTCGGTAAAAGAAAATTCCCTTTCAATAGGTAATTCCTTCCCTTGCACCATCATCCTTAATTGTACACTATTTACAGTCACTTTTGAAAGATGAGAAACCGCCGTATCCGTTGGTAATAAAAGGCTTTCACCATGTAACATTAATTCTTCAGCTATCTTAGCAGAACTGATCTCAAAAGGTCCTACTTGAGTACGTGCCAAAGAAGTCATCGTGCCAGGTATACCTAAAGCAATACAAATATCGCGTAATAATGAGCGAATATAAGTCCCGCCTGAGCAAGTCACGCGAATCGTAAAAAAAGGAAATCCATAAGCAATGAGCTCAATATTTTTAATATGAATTTGACGTAATGGCAGTTCTACAGGAATACCTTTACGAGCATATTCATAAGCTCGAATGCCATTTACTTTAATAGCTGAATACTTAGACGGTCTTTGGTCCTGAATACCTGCAAATTTTTTCAAGATACTAACCAGTTCTTCAAAGGTTGGTTTAACCATAGTTGCTGAGATTTCTGTAGATTGAATAACTTGATTCAATACAACACCATCACGCAATACCATATCATTATCTGGCAATACAGTTTGTCCAGAACTATCTTCAGTATCTGTAAAAGTTCCAAATTTACATTCAGCTACATAGGTTTTATCAAAACCCTCCGTGTATTCTATAAGGCGTGTTGCCTTTCCAAGAAATACAGGTAACACACCATAAGCCATAGGATCTAATGTACCACTATGTCCAATGCGCTTTTCTTTTAAAATACGACGACAAATAGCAACGGCGTCATGACTCGTAATACCAGGTGGTTTTAAAAAAGGTAAAACCCCATCCATTACTTAATCACCTCAATGAGAGCCTGTTTTGCTTCTTGTAACGGCAAATTAATAGTACACCCAGCAGCACGAATATGACCACCTCCACCAAAATGGCTTGCTACAGCGTTCACATCAATACCTTTAGAACGTAAACTTATACGTGTTCTATTATCAGCTTCTACTTTTAATAAAATTGCCACATCTACAGTATCAACATTTCTAATAATGTCTACAAAACCATCTGTATCATCGCCAAGAATATTCATGGCCTCACGATTTAGCTCGATAGTAGCAACTGTATTATTCTTATGAAACTCGATAGTTTGCATAACTTGTTTTGTTAACTCTAAGCGACTGGCAGATACGGCTTCAATCGTTTCAGAAATAACATTTGGTCTAGCCCCTGCAGCTACACATTTAGCAGCCATCTCAAGGGTATTCGCCGTAGTATTACTAAACTTAAAGAAACCGCAGTCCGTAGCTATCGCCATATATAATGCGGTACCCATAGACTCAGTGATAGGCCAATTCCATTTTGTACATAAGTCGGTAACAATTTCACCAGTAGCAGCAAAATCAGGCTTTAAATATAGATGATCAGCAAATTCTGTATTAGAAATATGGTGATCTATATTAAAAATAGGTGCACTCCAAAGTGCACCTACTTTGCCAATTCGCTCATACGTGCTAGCATCCAAAACCATTAGCATATCAATATCAACTGGATTAGTTTCAAAATAGGCGACATTATGGATGTGGTCCGTATGCCGTAAGAATGAGTACTTCTCAGGAACTACATCATCTACTACCATATATACAGTTTTACCTTGCCCCACAAGGGCTTCGTAAAAGGCTACCATGGATCCGATAGCATCGCCATCAGGTCTAACATGGACGGTTAGCATAATAGAATTAGCTTCACACAGAGCCATATGTAATTGATTAATAGTAATCTTACTCATGTTCTGTATCCTTTGTTTTAATTTATTTCTTCGTCCTTTTTAATTTCGTTCAAAAGGGATTCAATATGCATGCTATAGTCCAAGGACGTATCCTTATCAAATGTGATGGAAGGAATATGTCGCAATTTAAGTACCTTTCCAAGCTCGGTACGAATATGTCCAGCCGCATGCTTTAATGCGATAAGGGTATCTTGTTTTTCCTTATCGGAACCAAACAAGGAAACATAAATCGTAGCTTCACGCAAATCACCTGTTACATGAACATCAGTAATTGTGGTAAAACCGATGCGAGGATCTTTCAATCCACGCATCAACATTTGACTTACCTCTTGCTTGATAAATTCTTGTAATTTTCTGACACGAACATCACTCATATAAGCCTCCTATAATTGAGGTGCAATTTCTTCCATCAAGTATGCTTCAATAACGTCGCCTTCCTTGATGTCGCGATATCCTTCTAAGGAGATACCACATTCAAAGGATGTTTTAACTTCCTTAACTTCATCTTTAAATCGACGTAAAGAATCAACCTTACCTTCAAATACAACGATGCCGTCACGAATTAAACGAACTTCAGAGTCGTTAGTAATACGACCTTCCGTTACATAAGAGCCAGCTACAATAGCCTTTGGGGTAGAAATAACTTGACGCACTTCTGCACGACCTACCACAACCTCTTTAAATTGAGGTGCCAACATACCGCGCATAGCAGATTCAACATCATTGATAGCATCATAAATTACACGATATGTACGCAAATCAACCTTTTCTTGTTCTGCTGCACGTCGAACATTAGCATCAGGGCGTACATTAAAGCCCATTACAATCGCATTAGATGCAGATGCCAACATGATATCCGATTCATTAATAGCACCTACTGCAGCATGAACGATAACAATACGTACCTCAGAGTTTTTAATGCCTTCTAAAGATTGACGCAATGCTTCTACAGAACCTTGAACATCGGCTTTGATAATGATATTAAGATCCTTCAACTCGCCTTGTTGAATTTGATTAAAAATATCATCTAATGTGACTTTATGTGTGGCTTGTAATTCTTGAACCCGTTGTTTAGCAATACGTTTTTCAGCAATTGCACGTGCTTCGTTATCATCCATACCATTTATAATTTCACCAGCTTGTGGAACTTCGGAGAAGCCCAAAATTTCTACCGGCATAGACGGACGAGCAACTTTTACTTTTTCACCGCGTTCATTTGTCATAGCACGTACTTTACCGTATGCAGTACCCGCAAGTACTGTATCACCTACACGAAGAGAACCTTTCTGTACCAAGACAGTACATACGGCACCACGACCTTTATCAAGTTGAGCCTCGATAACTACGCCATATGCCTTACGGTTAGGGTTCGCTTTCAATTCCATAACTTCTGCTACGAGCAAGATATTTTCAAGTAAGTCATCAATACCTTGTTTTTGTTTAGCAGATACTGGAACCATGATTACATCGCCACCCCATTCTTCTGGTAAAAGGCCATGTTCAGACAATTGTTGTTTAACATGGTCTGGGTTAGCACCTGGTTTATCCATTTTGTTGATGGCTACAATAATAGGTACATCTGCGGACTTCGCATGATTAATAGCCTCGATAGTCTGCGGCATTACACCGTCGTCGGCAGCGACTACAAGAACTGCAATATCCGTGGATTTCGCACCGCGTAGACGCATAGCAGTAAATGCTTCATGACCTGGTGTATCAAGGAATGTGATTTTATTATCCTTGTAGCGAACTTGGTACGCACCAATATGTTGAGTGATACCACCAGCTTCGCCAGCTGTTACATTAGTTTGACGAATTACGTCCAACAAGGATGTTTTACCATGGTCAACGTGACCCATGATAGTTACTACAGGAGGTCGTGGTTTTAATGTTTCTGGTGCATCTTCAATTTCAATAACATCTGTAGGGTCTTCTTCAGGTTCTACTTCAGTTACAGTTACACCAAACTCTTCAGCCACGATAGTAGCTGTATCTACATCAACCTCTTGATTAATGCTGGCCATAACACCTAAAAGCATCAATTTTTTGATGATTTCAGATACTTCGCGACCCATTTTTTCAGCTAAGTCTTTAACAGTTAGAGGCCCGCTCAATTCAATTTCTGTAGCAATTGCTGCTTCAGCTTTACGTTCAGCTTCTGCTTTTTGTTGTAGGTACTGCTCGTTACGATGTTTTACGCGATTTTTCTTTTTTTGCATAGATGTAGATAACAAGGATTGGGGGCGGTTATTACCACCTTTTTTATTTTTCTTGTTACGGCGATCATTATTAGAATTGCGGTTATCGTTATTGCGGTTATCGCTATTACGATTATCGTTGTTTCGATTGTCATTGTTACGCACATCATTAGAACGACCGTTATTACGGTTATCATTATTGCGGGTATTATTAGGGCGATTATTAGCACGGTCTCCACCATGTTGCTTACCATCGGATTTGCGTGTAGGCTCAGAGATTTGTACATGACGGACATTGCCTTTTTTATGGTCCTTTTGTTTAGATTGATCGTCTTGTTTTTGACTAGCTTGTTTGTGTTTATCTTTTTTCTGTTCGTTAGAACGATTTGAATGCTGTTGTTTATGTGATGCAGCTTCTTGTTTATGAGCTGCAGTTGGAGCAGATTTCGATTCTACCTTTTTTTCTGTTTTTTGTGCTACTTTAGGAGCTTCAGATTTTTTACCTAATTGTTTTTTTACAATTTCATAACCTGAATCATCTACAGAATTAACTGCTTTAGTAACATTAATATTATGTTGTTGCAAGATAGAAATGACCTGCTTACTTTCTACGCCGAACTCTTTGGCGATTTCATGAACGCGCTTTTTGGACATCTACATACCCCCTTATTATCGATCAATCTCTTTAAGTAATGCCTTTGCAAATCCATCATCTAGTACGGCGACTACTACCCTAACTTCCTTACCAATGGCCGTTCCTAAAGCCTCTTTATCGGCAATACTGTGAAGTGGAATGTGATGGGTTTCTGCTAATTGAGTATATTTCTTTTCATTATTGGCTGCACAGTCACCAGCGAGAAGTACCAATTTCGGTTCCTTTCTCTTTATAGCTTTTTCTACGATAAAATCACCAGAAATAACTTTTCCTGCTCGTTGCGCTAAGCCTAAGAGATTTAAAATTTTATCTTCATTCATGTATATCAGTGATTACTCATTCTCTTGTAAATCACGTTGTAACGCTTCATATATCTCTTTAGATACGCTATGCTTTAAGGACCGTTCTAATCGTTTTGCCTTATAGGCCTGCTCAAAACATGACATGGACTCACATAAATAAGCTCCACGTCCTGGTGCTTTACCGCTGCGATCAATAGTGATATTGCCGTCTGGACTCAAGGCTAAGCGAATCAATTCTCGTTTTGCCTTAGGTTCACCACATCCTACGCAAGTACGCATAGGTTGGGATTTTGGTTTCATGACTATTCACCATCCTCAGCATTGCCGAAACCTGTGAAAGGCTCTTCAGCAGCTTGAGTTTCACTTTTAATATCGATTTTCCAGTTAGTCAACTTAGCCGCCAAACGAGCGTTTTGACCAGCTTTACCAATAGCTAAAGATAATTGGTAATCAGGCACTACTACATAAGAAGCTTTTTCTTCTTCGCTTACGTCTACAGATACAACCTTCGCAGGACTCAGGGAGTTAGCAATATAAATTGCTGGATCTTCATCCCATTTAACAATATCTATTTTTTCATCGTGTAATTCATCAACAATATGTTGTACACGTTGTCCTTTAGGACCTACGCAAGCACCTACAGGATCAATATTTTCATCACGACTATATACAGCGATTTTAGAACGCATCCCCGGCTCACGAGCTACAGACTTAAGCTCTACTACGCCTTCAAAGATTTCTGGAACCTCTAGCTCAAATAGACGTTTCAATAAACCTGGATGTGTACGAGAAATCATAATTTGAGGGCCTTTCGTAGTTTTCTTAACCTCTACGATATAGCATTTAATACGATCTCCTTCACGGTATGTTTCTGTAACAATTTGCTCAGTTGGAGGCAAAATCGCTTCCGTTTTACCAAGATTGATAAATACATTTTTACCTTCAACGCGAGTAATAACGCCAGTGATGATGTCGCCTTCACGGCTGTAATACTCTTCGTATACTACACTGCGCTCAGCCTCTTTTAAACGTTGAATGAGCATTTGTTTAGCAGTATGGGCAGCACTACGGCCAAAGTTGGCAGGAGTTACATCTACTTCTACTACATCACCAATCTCAAAACGTTTATCTTTTTTGCGAGCGTCTAACAAGCTGATTTCTGTTTCAGGTAATTCAACAGTTTCCACAACTTGTTTTTTAGCCATTACTTTATAAACGCCTGTTTCGCGGTCAATCACAACGTACGCATCTGGGTTAGATGTTGGTTCTTTACGATATGCTTGCAACAATGCAGCCTCTAAGGATTCAAAAATAACCTCAGGAGCAAAACCTTTTTGCTTTGTAAGCACCATTACCGCTTGAATTAATTCTTGACTCACTCGTATGCCTCCATATATTAAAAATCAAGATGTAATCGAATTTGTGCAATGGTAGAACGTTCAAATGTCATGCTTTCACCATTGATAATAAAGTCGATAGTTGAGTCTGTAAAACCTTGTAATGCACCAGTAAATTGTTTACTGCCATTAATAGCCTTAAACAGCTGAATATCTACGTCACGGCCATTATAGCGAACTAAGTCCTTATCTTTTTTAAGAACTCGATCAAGACCGGGAGAAGATACCTCCAATAAATAGTTTTCCGTAATTGGATCCTTTTCGTCGAGGACAGCACTTAATTTTTCGCTCACCAACTGACAGTCATCCAAATCTACACCACCTGGTTTATCGAGGTAGACACGTAAATACCAATCGCGTTCACGCACATAGTCTACGTCGACGAGTTCCATATCGGTGCCGGCTATAATACCTTCAACTACAGAGGATACAAACTCCTCCACTGCTTCTCTTTTCATAGCCATCGCCTCCTTACTTACTACATCTTGTATATATCTCTTGATTCTAAAATACTCTAAAATTGAGCTAATCATAAATGAAAGAGTGGACATAAGCCCACTCTTTTAAAAGATTTATATAAAAGTCATATATAGTATATCACATTTACTGTGTATATACAAATTCTACGCTTTCTAATGGGCATTAAAGAAACCAATCCCACATAAGTCATTCTATAAAAACAAAAAATGACAAAAAATAGCATAGTTAAATCTATCCAAACTTTAATCAACGCGGTCATTCAAGCCTTTTAGAATAGCACCTAAATGCTCACGCAATAGCACTGCTAAATCATCTAGATGTTTTGCATCTAAATGATGGTCAATTTCTGGATAGCTTTTATAACGAAGTTCCGCAAAGTATTCATCACGCAATTCATTATAATACAATAGTAAGCCTGTACACTCATCCATCTTGCGGTATTCGCCGATGATAAAAGAACCATTAATCATGCGAATCGCATGAGCTGGATCAATATCACGTACAAAGCCTTCTAACTCTTCAGGCATAACTTGTGAGAAGTCCCATTCAAGAATCCCTCGGCGACGATAAGTAAAGGTAAAGTTATTAGAAGGTTCTATTAACATATTGGTTAACCCTTTTACACATCGTTCTTGTAGCCCTGTCCAAAAAGACTCTAAATCGGCTCGCACAAAAGAAATGTCCACAAAGGAAAATAGTGGCATTTCTATATGTACTGTATAGTCCTCTACCTCTTTATCATATAAGGCAGACCAACGCCACCCCAATTCGTTTTGATAGTGGAAAATAGGTACCTTTAAAACGTCTTCACCAGCACTAATACGATTAGATAACGTTGTATAGTCACTTTCAGTAGATGTCACTAATGTGAAGCCTTCAATAGATTGAGGCAACCAAGAATAGTCTAAGGCTTTACAAGCTTCAATTATCGTTTCCATATAATGCCTCATATCTTTCTTGATACTGTAAGACTGCTTTTACATAGCTACGAGTCTCAGGAAATGGAATCGTATCAACCATTCCATTCCAATTATTTTCGTGAATCCACGATTCCACATGACCACGACCAGCATTGTAGGCAGCTAGTGCTAGCACCTGATCCCCATTAAACTCCTTCAGCAAATGACCTAAATACCAAGTACCTAGCTCAATATTTATAGTAGGCTCTTTTAGTTGACGATCTGTATAGTTGCCATGTCCTACTTGTTGTGCCACCCAACGCGCTGTATCTGGCATGAGTTGCATCAATCCAAGCGCACCGGTTTCAGACTCCGCTGTGTTTTTATACTTGCTTTCAGCTAAGATAACACTAGCCACCAAAGATGGCGGCACCTGTTCTTTCTCAGCTGCAGCTATAACTTCCTCTTTATAGTTAAAGGGATACGCGATTTGACGCGCCAAAGGATCATCTAGATGTGTAAAATAAAACCACCCAAGTACGACACAGGATAGTGCCGTTGCCGTTGCACGTTTCATATATCCCCCTTTCTACATATAAATAAACTAAAAATAGTCATCAAAATCTAACATATAACAAATGCTAAACTAATATTATGCTAAGTTTTATGGGCTTATTATACCATTTATTACTATTATTTATATACTAAATTTGACACATAAAATGGCAATTATCGATTTTCTTATAGAGCTGATTCGATACGCTCATTCCAGATGGTATCTAATTGTTCCTTTAAATCCAAAGGTGTACCATTATTATCAATGATTACATCTGCATAAGGACGTTTGTCATCAAGACGCATTTGACTCTTAATACGAGCCAATGCATCCTCTTTGGTAAATCCATTGCGGTTCATTAAGCGCTCAATTTGAGTCGACTCATTCACATATACAAGCCACACCTCGTCCATTATGGTATACCATTCTCCTTCGATGAGTAAGGGAATATCATATAGTAAAACTGGTGTATGTAGTGCCTCATAATGAGCTGTGAGCTCCATAATTCGATTTTGAATATGCTCTTTTAAACAACCATTCAATTGTTGGCGTTTTTTTTCATTATGAAATATAATAGCCCCTAATGCTTCTCGGTTTAATGTCCCATCATCGTGCAATACATCGGTTCCAAAAATAGCCACAATTGCTTCTAGCCCTTTTGTACCAGGCTCTACAACTTCACGAGCCACAATATCAGCATCGATATACGGTATACCTTTATCCTTAAAATATGTAAGAACTGTACTTTTGCCAGATGCAATGCCACCAGTTAAGCCAATTTTAAACATATATACCTTCTATTTATTATAAATATATATTACTTTACTAATGCCCAGTTTTCTGCATGATGTACGTCTACAATAAGAGGTACTTGTAGCTCTACAACAGATTGCATTGTACTGCGTAATAATTCTTCTATAGCTTCTAATTCAGAGTTAACCACTTCAAGTACTAGTTCGTCATGTACTTGTAATAAAAGTCGAGACTTAAAGTTTTGTTCTTCTAATTTTTGCTCCACTTGGTTCATGGCTAACTTAATAATATCTGCAGCAGTACCTTGAATTGGCGTATTCATTGCGGTTCGTTCAGCAAAGGAACGACGGTTAAAGTTACGACTATTAATATCAGGTAACTCGCGTTGACGACCAAACATAGTGCGAACCTTCCCTGTTTCATGAGCCTCTTGAACCATTCGATCCATATATTCTTTAACCTTAGGATAACGGCTAAAGTAAAGATCAATATAGTTTTTAGCTTCACCACGTGTAATACCAAGGTCACGAGATAACCCAAAGTCAGAAATACCGTAAATAATACCGAAGTTAATAGCCTTCGCATGGGAACGTTCTTCACTAGTTACATCATCTTGAGCTTTACCAAGTACCTCTGCCGCTGTAAAGCGATGAATATCCTTACCTTCTACAAAGGCTTTAATCAATGCTTCATCGCCAGATAAGTGAGCTAAAATGCGCAACTCAATTTGGGAATAATCAGCACTCACCAATGTATCATATCCAGCACCCGGATAAAATAAGGCACGAATTTCACGGCCTTTTTCGGTACGAACAGGAATATTTTGCAAGTTCGGATCAGATGAGCTAAGTCGACCTGTAGCCGTAACCATTTGATTGAAAGTCGTATGAATACGACGAGTTTTATCATTGATGAGAACTGCCAAACCTTCGCAATAGGTAGATACTAATTTAGCAACAGAACGGTATGCCAAGATTTTTTCAACAATCGGACTTTCGTGACGAAGCATATCCAGTACTTCTGCATCTGTAGAATAACCAGTTTTGGTTTTCTTGATGATTGGCAAGTTCATCTTTTCAAACAAGATTACACCCAATTGTTTAGGTGAATTGATATTGAAAGTTTCTCCAGCTAGTTCATAAATCTCATCTTGTACTTGAGCTAGTTCCTCTTTAAAGCGAGCCGTTGTTTCCGCCAACTTCTCTGTATCGATATAGATACCATTCTTCTCCATCACTACTAAAGTATGAATCAAAGGCAACTCAATCGTTTCATATAAAGACCATAACTCTTCACGATATGCAGATTCACAAGCTGCTTCGTTCATGGCAAGTAAGGCTTTCACCATGGACACGCATTCTACGTCTACACTACCGCTAGCAATGCTAGGTACAGAGAAACGCTCAGTTAGATATAGATATCCATAATTAGTACGCGTAGGATCTAATAAATACGCAATGAGCGACATATCGTGAACACGAACAGTTTTATCAGCATTAAATAAAGAAATCTCAGCTGGCACATCTGCACCAAAGGCTTCGATAATCTCCTTAGTTTGAGTTGTAACAATGACTTTAGCACCTTGTAATACAGCTAAAACAGCTTTACTATCGTCTGTTTTTACAATAGTATCACCATTAGATAGATACGTATTCGTTACCGTTCTAAATGGTGTTTTTCCATCTAATATAACATGTACTGCTACCGTCTTATCTTTATAGAAGTCGGCTGTTAATTCTTTAGCATCCGCTAAATCATCTAAAGAAATCTCCTCTTGCGGTGCAAATAAAGAGCCTGGATCTCCAAAAGCTGCTTCCTCGCCCCCCATTACTTGAACAATGCGAGGTGTTAATTTTGTAAAGCCTAAAGTTTCAAATAAAGGCTGTACTTCAGAGGTATGGAAGTTTTGTACAAAATCTTCCACTTTATAAGATAACTCCATATCTGTTTTTATTGTTGCCAATTCACGAGATAAGAAGGCTAACTCTTTATTCTCTACGAGGCGCTCTTTTAATTTCTTACCAGAAATATCTTCAATATGTTCGTATACAGATTCAAGATTGCCATATTCGGTAATTAATTTAAGCGCTGTTTTCTCACCTACGCCTGGTACACCTGGAATATTATCGGAAGAGTCACCCATAAGCGCCTTCATTTCGATAACCTTATCAGGACCATAACCATAAAGCTCCTCCATATTATCTAGAGTAACTTCTAACATGTCAGAAATACCTTTTTTAGTTAAGAACACATGGCTATGTTCTGTTACAAGCTGTAAATTATCGCGGTCACCTGTAATAATTTGGACAGCCATTTCAGGGGCTCCAAACTTTTTACTCAAGGATCCAAGGATATCATCCCCTTCAAAACCTTCTTCTTCGATGACACAAATGCCCAATGCTTTTAATACATCTTGAATTAAACTAAATTGTGGACGCAAATCCTCAGGTGCATCTGGACGATTTCCTTTATATTCACTATACATTTCAGTACGGAATGTTTGACGACCTTTATCAAAAGCTACGGCAATATAGTCAGGATTAATTTCTTCATACAATTTAATGAGCATTGTTAAGAAGCCATATACTGCATTCGTTGGTGTTCCCAAAGCGGATTTCAACGGTGGTAATGCAAAAAATGCGCGGAATAACAAACTGCTGCCATCTATAATCATTAATTTTTTCATAATACACCTCACTTAATTCTATTCTTCATTATAACATAAGGATCCTTTTAACTTTCATAAATTAAAATTAATATATTGTTACACTATAAAATGAGTAAGTAATTTGATTTTAAAAATCACATATATGCTTTCATTAATAAACAGTAGAAACTGTTTTACAAATCATGTCATTAAGGAAAATATTGAGCTGAAAAGTCCTTGCGTATCAATATTTGGTATGATATAATCATTCAGGTATAAGAAACGATTTTTAAGGAGGTGACTCAATTGCCAAACATTAAATCCAGTATTAGAAGCGTAAAAACGGATGCTGAACGTCGTGCGAAAAACGCCGCTGTAAAATCTCAAATTCGTACAGCAGCTCGTAAAACCGTTGAAGCTGTTCAAGCAGGCGCAGTAGAAGAAGCAAAACAAGCACTTGTTCATGCTACTAGCGTAATTGATAAAGCAGCCTCCAAAGGTGTACTTCATAAAAACACTGCAGCTCGCAAAAAATCTAACCTTGCAGCTAAAGTAAACGCTTTATAATTTTAAAAGCAAGCAAGACAGTCTCTCGGGGATCCGTTGAGACTGTTTTTTTATGCCCTTTTCATATTTAATTATAGAATAATTTTTCGTTTGTTATACAGTTATATTATTTTACGCCCTATAGGCAGATTAGAGGACTATTACTATGAGAACACTATTATTAATGCGTGGTGCTCCTGCTAGTGGTAAGTCTCAGTGGATTCGTGATAACAATCTTGAGGCTTACACCCTTGAAGCCGATCATTTCCGTATGCTTTTACGTAGCCCTTCCCTTAGTGAGAACGGCTGGTATATTTCACAAGAGGATAATGGTCCAGCATGGAAGCTCCTACTAGATTGTTTAGAAAAACGAATGAGCAATGGCGACTTTGTCGTCTTAGATGCTACCCACACTACATCTAAAGCTGTTAATGCTTACAAAGAATTGCTTAATAAATATAAATATACTGTATATTACTATGAACCAGATACATCCTTGGAGGATTGCTTGGCCCGTAATGCGGCTCGCGCCGATTACAAACGCGTGCCAGAGCAAGTCATTCATCGTATGTACAAAATGATTAAAACAAGTACATTACCAAAGTTTTGTAAAAAAATTAACTCCATTGATGAAATCAACAATTACTTCACGGTTAATCTAACAAATAGATATGATCGAGTGCGTGTTATCGGTGATATTCACGGTTGCTACACCGCATTACAACAAGCTATTACACCATGGGATGAAAAGACATTATACATCTTCTGCGGTGACTATTTAGAACGCGGTATTGAAAACAAAGAAATGATGTATGAAATGATGCATCTCAGCACATTACCTAATACAATTATGTTAGAAGGCAATCACGAGCGACACATTGCAAACTTTGCATTTAATACAAGTTTAGATCGTTCCAAACGCTTTATGAAAGATGTGGTAGCACCGATCATAAAGGATATGACGAAAAAAGAAGTGGAATCACTCCAACGAGAACTGCGACTTTTTTATAAATCACTTCGTCAATGTTATCCTTTTAGCTTTCATGGCAAAAAATATTTAGTTTCCCATGGTGGTATCTCCTATGTGCCGAATATGACCTTCATAGCTACCTCAACCTTTATTAATGGGTTTGGCGCTTACGAAACAAATATCGCTAATATCTATGATACTAATTACGAACAAAACATGTGTCAGGACTTCATTCAAATTCACGGTCATCGTGGCGTTCCAGATGGAAAGTACTCCTTCTGTTTGGAAGGAGAAGTTGAGTTTGGTGGAGAACTAAAATACATTGATATTACAGCTAATACTTTCACAAAAAATGGAATTAAAAACGATGTATATGATAAAGATTATATGCGCCATGAATTCCAAAATATGACACAACACGTCATTTTCACACAAAATGAAGATATTAATATTATTGGCAATTCAAAATTAGTAAAAGTAAAACAGTGTTTCCCTAACCTATATTCCTTGAACTTTACCTCTCGTGTATTTCATAAACGATTATGGAATGAAAGTACAGTACAAGCTCGTGGATTATTTGTGGATCGAATTACAGGAGATGTGAAATTACGTAGTTATAATAAATTCTTTAATCTTGGTGAGCGCCCAGAAACAGAGTTAGATAATCTAGCTAATACTCTCTCCTTCCCAGTTGAAATTAGAACTAAAGAAAATGGTTACCTTACCATTCTTGGCGTTATCAACGAAGAATTAGTATTTGCCTCTAAATCTACAACAGAGGGTATACATGTGGATTTATTTAAAAACCTATTCCATAGATTACCGGAAGGCTTACAAGCAGAAATCAAAGATTTATTAGCACGTAATAGCTGCTCTATGATATTTGAAGTCATCAGCCAAGAGGATACTCATATCATTAAATACGACCAAGATCATCTCTATGTGCTCGATATGATTCAAAATACTCTAGACGTAAATGGTAAACATATAGATGTCCCATTCTCTAGAGAAAAATTATCTGAACTTTATACAATCCTACAAAAATATGACACTGACTTGATTTCCATTGTTAAAACAGTTCAACAAGTTTCTACCATGGATGAGCTTCAAGCCATCATAAATGAGGAGCTAAATTCATTCCATGAATCTGAAGGCTTTGTATTAGTCGATAGCAATGGTTTTATGACTAAATTCAAAGGTCCTTATTATAATATGTGGAAATACAAACGAAATCGCATTCTAGAGCCATATCAAAAATTTGGTAAAATTCCATATGGAAACTGTAAAAATGAAGATGACACTAAATTTGCAGACTTCCTTGGTTCATTAGATTATGATGTAGTATGTAAATCTACCATACTTGATATTAAAGATATGATGGAAAATCAAGGCTTGCTATAATTAAATAAACTCATCCTGTTTCAAGGATAAAAGCAAAAGGGACTGCAACTAGAATGTGGTAAAACCACATTCTGTTACAGCCCCTTTTTATATTAGCTTTTCATTAAACTTAACACTAGAACTCCATCACACCTGTAGTAGTGATTCTAATTTCTGGAATTACAGTTAATGCAAGGAAACTCAAATTAATAAAAGGATCTAGGCCTTTCGGCACGCCCATACCGTAAGCAATATCTTTCATCTTAGCCACTTTTGCATCTACTTCTTCGTGAGGTCGATTTGTGATTAAGCCCATTACTTCAAGAGCTAGTTCTTCTACTACTTTGCCTTCACTAGCAATGACATATCCGCCGCCAATTTCGCGAATACGCTCAATAGCAACCATCATATCTGCATCGTTGTCGCCAACAACAATCAGGTTATGTGAATCATGTGCAAAGGATGACGCAATAGCACCATTTTTTAAATTGAAGCCTTTCAAAATACCGACACCATTTCTACCAGATGCTTTATACCGCTCGATACAAGTTATTTTATTGTACTCAGCATTTGGTTTAAACAATCCATTTTCAACAGGAACCTTCTCAACCGTTTTTTGTGTAACGATTTGTCCAGGCACGATATTAATAATCGCTTGCGGACCTTCAACAAAAATGTCTAATTTTTCCTTTGTGAAAGTACCTATATTAATCGTATGCAGTAATTCAACTGGTACAATCTTCTCTTCTCTTACAAGAACGCGTTCAATCGGTTTTCCTTTATAAAACACCTCGTGAATATCTACACGTTGTTCATCATTAAGGATTACAAGATTAGCACTATAGCCGGGCGCAATAGCGCCTAAATGTTTTAAACCGTAACATGATGCAGGATGAGTGGAGGCCATTTTATAAGCCTGGATTGGTGTCAGTCCCAGCTCAATCGAACGACGAATATTATAGCTGATATGGCCTTCTGAACGAATATCCTCAATATGTTTATCATCTGTACAGAAACCATAACGTTCCGTATTCCCTTGCTCTTCTACAAGCCCTTTCACAATGGAGTCTAGATTATGAGCCGCACTGCCCTCACGAATCCATACATAGATCCCATTTTTAACTTGCTCTTTTGCTTCTTCGTAGGAAATACATTCATGATTTGTAGTAATTCCTGCCAAACGATAACTTGCTACTTGCTCTGGTGAAAGTCCAATAATATGTCCATCCATAATTGTATCTTTAAAATAATCTAACTTTTTCATCATGTAAGGATCACTATTGATAACACTATAACAGTCCATGACTTCACCTAATCCTAAAATACGTGGATTAGCTTGTAGCTTATGTAACATATCGCCATCTAAAATAGCGCCATTATCTTCACCTGGTACAGCGGGCACACAGGATGGAGCCATAACATATACATCACCTTGAGCCGATGCAGTTTCATTGATCATGTACTCAACACCTGCAATACCTGCAACATTGCCTGCTTCATGAGGATCTACTATAAAGCCTAAAGTCCCTACTTGAGATGCTTCAAAGACTAATTCCTTAGGATTTACTAATGTAGACTCTAAATGTAGATGACTGTCGATAAAGCCAGGTACTATATATTTACCGCTATAATCATATTCTGTTTCACCACTATAAGTACCAACACCTATAATCGTATCATTATGAACGGCAATATCTGCTTTCACCCATTCATCGATGAATACATTTAAAACAGATGCCCCCTTCAATACGACAGAAGCCTTGTCCAGCCCCTGTGCCTGTCGAGAAATTTTTGCATTAAATTGTATCATATAAGGATCCTCCTTACATAAAGATTTCTTTCAAAATGAAAATGAGCGCCAAGAAATACATGACACCAGAAACATCTCGATATTTCCCAGTCAGAACCTTAATTAATACATAACTGATGAGACCCCATTCAATACCTACACCTATGGAATAAGCAAAAGGCATCATAATTATAGTTAAGAATGCTGGTAATCCTTCAGAAATATCACCGAAGTTTATATCTTTAACAGAGGCCATCATAAATAGACCTACTACGATAAGTACCGGAGCAGTAGCCGCTACAGGAATAACCATGAGTAACGGCGCTAAAAATAAGGATGCTATAAAGAGTCCTGCAATGGTTAAAGCGGTCAAGCCTGTACGGCCGCCCTCTGCGATACCCGCTGCCGATTCAACAGCTACAATGTGAGGAGATGTACCTAGTGCACTACCAATGATAGTGCCTAATGCAGATACTTTCATACAAGAGCTTTGTACACCCAACTGTTTATCTTGAGGCACCTCAGCTTGATTCGTAAGACCAATCAATACGCCAACTACATTAAATAAATTAACGAACAAGAACGTAAAGGCCACAAATACCATATCTACAGATAAAAGTTCGCTCATATCATAATGAAACCAAATCGGTGCCAACGATGGTGGCATAGAAAATATCGTCGACGGCAACTTTGTAATCCCACAGAAGAACCCAACAACCGCAGCAATGATAACGGCTAAAAATATTCCGCCTTTTACATTGCGCCCCGTAAAAACGGCGATTAATATGATTCCCAAAATGGATATCAAGCTAGATGGCGCCTGTAAGTCCCCAATGCTCACAATAGTAGCAGGATTGCTGACGATAAGTCCTGCACTACTAAGACCAATGAGAGCGATAAACAAGCCGATGCCCGCTGTTACAGCCAATTTAATCGTATGCGGTATGGCATTAAACAGATATTCTTTTAACGGTGTAACTGCGATTAGTAAAAATGCTAAACCTGCGATTAATTGAGCCGTTAACGCAAAGGCAAAGCTATGTCCCATTTGGACCACAATAGTGTAAGCAAAAAATGCATTGATACCCATACCAGATAAGCCGGCGAATGGCATATTGCTATATAAAGCTAGCAATAATGTCATAATAATAGCACTAACAGCCGTTGCCGTGAATACGGCGCCTACATCCATACCGGCAGCGCCAAGAATAGCAGGATTTACAGCTAATACATAAGAAACGCAAAGAAATGTAGTGGCCCCCGCAAATAACTCTCTCGATACGGATGAGCCCCGTTCTGAAATCTTGAATACTTTGTCCCATACACTACCTTGTACTTGTTCTCTCATAATGATTCCTCCTCTCGTACTTACGATCATGGGTGTATTCTCTTATACTTATATATTTCCACATATAAGTAAGAATTTCCTGTTTTTCACTAAAATTCTTCTCTATAAAAAATACCGCAGTATGTATTTAACTCAATTAAAGTAAATATATACTGCGGTATTTCGCATATGTAATTATTTATAAAATCAATAATGTAAAGCTATTCAACTCTACATAAATATAAAATCTAGATCTATCCCTTCAGAGAATCTAAAAATGAAGTCCCAATCCCCCATTGTTTCAATCCAAAGTTTTGCAATATGGTTTCCCCTATATCTGCAAAACTATGTCTATCACCCAAAGCTACTGAATGACTCATACTTGGACTATAAG
>NZ_CAUVFT010000013.1:0-60027 GCF_963551295.1 uncultured Veillonella sp. | reverse complement strand
AAAATAGCTTTTCCGTAAGAAAGGTCAAAATGCTTTCCACCCAATAATATCAATAATAAAAGCACAGTAATTATGATATTCACCCAATTAAATTGCACTTTTTTATAATAATTCAAACTAGCATAATTTGTAAAAGCTACAAAAAGAACATAAATGGTTGTGCCTACATAATATATAATGTTATAAATTTCTTGAGTATATACTATCTCCGGAAGAGTGGATAAAATAAAGATATTTATTCCTATACCAATAAACACCAATAAGTTTATAGAAAGGTATGTCTGTATATTGACTGTAAATGATCTAATTGTTTTTAAACGTTGAACTAATATTAATAATTCAAGCTTAAATTTTATTAATTCAGAATATAATAATTGTCTCATCATTCTTCATCTTATGGTAAGTATTGTAATATATGCACTAATTGGAAATATTATAACTTCGCAAACATGATACTCTTGTTCTTTCATTGATAATCAATACAACTAAATAAGAAAAGTGCTTATCATGTATTAACACAGCGCCAAAACAAGATTCATTATCAACATAAACTTTTTTCAGCTTATTTCGGGTATTACTTAAACTAGTTAGAATTAAAATAGATTCATCTATGGCAATAAAATAATCACCATCCATATCAAATCGATACCATTTCCTATATTCCATAGGAAATTTACGAATAAGACTATTATGCTGATATATCTCAATATCCTCCTCATATACTATCCATTTATTATCTATAAAGCCAATACTATTTACACCTTTAATTTCACTTTCCCAATTCTTATATAAAGTGAGTTCATCAGAAGAAGATAGTCTATCAATAGCTGTAAAACTTAAATTATTATCGACAAAGTCCCAGTGTATCATAAGAGAATTGGCAAATAGGCTAATAGACTCTGATTTAAATACAGAAAAATACAAAATATAAATGCATTCACTCTCAAAATTATACTTTATGAACTGTGAATAATGTCTATTTAAATCAATGTACCATAATCCTGCTTCTAAATGGAGTACAATTCTATTATTTTCAGAATCTACAAAACTATTTACAATTATAACCTTTGTATTATCTAGTGTATAAGAGTCAGCATACTCTAATAGAGGAGTATAAATTATTACTCCTCTATAATCATCATTAACGATAACATAGTCTTGTGTCCTATTAATAAAATATAAATCATTTTGTTTAAGTGCAAATTTTATTTCATTTACTAAATTAATCTCCATAACACCTCTCCCATCAACATCATTTATCTCTTAAATTACAATAAGTAATGCGACAAAATAAGTTGTTTTTTTATCTCTTATTTATATATATCAAATGGTATTTTAAACCCAAGACATTTCATTTAGTCATCCATATGCCAAGATTTTTTAAACAAAAGATGATAGCTGACAAAGATATTAATATACGGAATAAAAAGGCCAATAATCCATAACCCGCTTAATAGAGAATCGTGAAGTCTACGTATACCTAATGTAATCATTGCAATGGTTGGCCATATTTGGATAACCATAAAACCCCAATGTGGTATATAAAGAGGTATACCCAGCTGAGCAATTAATGAAACTACGGCAATAGCCATATACATAATGACATCCATGAAAATGCGAGTTCCTACAAGACCAACCCAAAAGGCTGATACGGAAGATCTTCCTTTAATATCAAAGAGCTTAGCAAATAAAACATCCCATATACAACCACACACATAGTCGAATGTACCAACATCTTTTTCTTCACTAACGGTGGAGCTTCTATCGTAGGCAATAATATAGTTATTATATTTATCCCGTCCTTCATCTAAGCCATACTCATTAGAATCTAGCACACTAAGAGGCAGGGCAAAACAAGCTAAGACGAAATACTGCCAAAAGAAACCATCCCAATAAAAACTTTCATTTACAATAGTTTCGAATATAGCTTCCCAACTAAAATTCATCCCCCAATACATCCATAAACTTAGGTATGCTATAGGAACCAAAATCATATACCATAAGGATGCCCCACAATCATTTAGTCTACGTTTAAGCAAAAAAATAGTTGCAATTACATGTATAATCTGTAGGCATCCAAAATAAATATAAGACAAATACTGACTATCTTGAAGTGAACTACCTTGGATAAGCACTACCAATAAACCAAACATAAGATAGGCTAAAAATTTGCTAACCATTACACCAAGCACAGCCCACAAATATGCTAATCGGCCTATACGTTGATTCACTCGTAGCATTTCTATATTTTGTTTAAATAGTGAAAGTTCATTATCTAACCACATTAAAATAATTCTCTCTATACGCTCAAAATAATTTTTAATCTACTTTATTCTAATATAAATATATGTATATTAAAATATCAACACTATGAGTCCAGAATATTTATATTGTTTTCCTTTAAACACTAATAGTATACTGAAATTACATATGTTATCAGTTCCCACTGATTATTTTGTGGAAAAGAGAGCCTAAGTTTTATTTTATCCATCAACTACTGGATTCAAGATACCAGTGCAAACGACAAACTTCCTGACTTAATATTGGGGATGAAGTCAAAAAGATATAGAATTACTATTTTTCTGGTACTATAAATTGTACTAAGACTAGTGAAGGAGAGATACTTTGGAAACGTGGAAACGTACGGTATATATCAGTTTAATATGTGTATTCTGTACATCCTTTGGGGTGAGCCAATTAGCACCTATTCTCCCTCTATATTTTCATGATTTAGGAGTTCAAACGCCATCGGCTATGTCTCTCTGGTCAGGTTTAGCTACAGGTGCAACGTATTTGATTGTTTGCTTAGTCGCACCATTTTGGGGTCGAATAGCAGACAAAAAAGGTCGGAAAATTACATTAATCCGTTCAAGTTTTGGTATGGCCTTATGTAATCTATTAATCGCCTTTCAGACAATACCAGAAGGAGTTGTTCTCATACGTCTCATTCAAGGCCTTGTTAGTGGCTTTTATAGTGCAACTATTACACTTATAGCCTCTGAAACGCCTATTGATCGCACTGGATGGGCTTTAGGTTTATTAGCATCTGCGAATCTAGCAGGCTCACTAATTGGACCTCTGATTGGTGGCTATTTAGCAGATAGTATTGGCATACGAAACGACTTTATCCTTGTAGGCATTCTAATGGGTATATCAGGTGTACTAGCTACCGTATTTATTCACGAAAATTACAAACCTAAAGCAACTGTAGAAAAATTAACGCTTTCAAAGTTAAAAGAAAAAATACCAGAATTCAACAGCATTGTAGCATTATGTATTGCATCCTTTATCTATGCTATATGCATCATGTCCTTACAACCTGTTATCTCCGTATATATTAAAGGTATTGTTCCGAGCAACACAGAAAATCTAGCATTCATTTCCGGCGCTGTGTTCTCAGCGATGGGCATTGCTCAATTGATAAGTAGTTCACCTCTCGGTAAATTAGTTGATAAAATTGGTCCTCGCAAGGTATTAGTCGTATCTCTTATCTATGTAGGCTTATTCAATATTCCTCAAGCTTATGTTACTGATGTTTACCAATTAGCACTCATTCGATTTTTACAAGGCTTCGGCCTAGGTGGTATGTTACCGGCATTAAATACCTACCTTTCTTCAAAAACACCTCGAGAATTTACGGGACAAGTATTCTCCTACAACCAATCATGTTTATTTCTTGGTTATTTCTTAGGCGCTGTTGGTGGTGCAAGCTTAATGGCTTGGCTAGGTTTTACTACCTTATTCTGGGCAAGTGGCTGCTTATTTATAATTTCTGCTCTTTGGATTGGCTTAAAACTCAAATAATAACGATACATAAAAGAAAACCCTTCTATAGCTGATTATTAAGATTATATTCTCACGAATATGACATATCTAATCAGTATACAGAAGGGTTTTTATTCTGTGTAATTATGATATTAATATAATTGTAATGTTGATATAATTATAATTTCAATATAACGATCATATTGAACTCACTATAATAACTATACTTTCAAATATATAACCGGTTTAAGACTATAATAACAATAGCATAATGACTACAGTCGCAATAATACAAGGCACGGCATTGCGTTTCGCCATTTCCATAGGGTTGATACCTGCAAGTCCTGCAATGATGATACCTGCTCCTGCTACTGGGCTCATACTACGGCCGATACCAGCACCGATTTGAGCCATGGATCCAAGTTGCATAATACCATAACCAAAGTCTGCTGCATGAGGTGTGACAGCACCATTAAAGGCAAGAGCTGCCGCATTACCAGAACCAGAAATAACCGCCAATAAGAACGGACCAAAGGCTGCCCCGATTTGGGCGATTTGTTGAGAGTTCTTCATTCCATCAATAAGGGCACTTGTAAGTCCAATGAGTTGCATCCCTGCTGTAAAGCATGCTGCTGCAGCCATAAGGCCCACTACATCACACATACCGTCACCAGTACCGCGGAAGAACTTCTTAACAGCGTCTGTCACATTAGGACGAACTGCAACGATACCAATGGCAGTACCGATGAGCATAGATACAGGAACGGAGATTTCTGGAATCACCGCTACTTGTTTACTACCTAATACAAGTAATACAAGAGGAATAATTGGAATGATTGCATAGAAATAATTTACTTTGAACTCTTTGCCTTCCTTTACAGTGTTGTTTTTCATTACATATCCTGTATGTTCCTTCTTAACAATGGCCACAATATTGAGCAAAATAGCAGCCACTACGATACCAATAATGGCTTGCATGGAGAAGCTCGCAATAACTGTCATTACGTCTACGCCCGCCAGTTGTGCCACTTGAGGGTTAAACATAAGGCCTGGGCTCAAGGAGCTCCCCCATGTGCCTAAGAAGATAGCAGAACCGGCCATCGCTGGGTGCACACCAGAACGAATTAGAGCCGGAATCAATAGCGCACCTACGGCAGCGGCACAACCTGCCGCTGTTGGCAATGCAATATTAATTAAGAATGTAATAATAACAGCACCTGGGATGATAATTTTAGTCATCTTTTTAAGCCCTGCGGAAATGAAATACACCATATGCTCCGTACATTTTGTATATTCCATAACGTAGCTAAAGCCAAGTACCGTACAGATAGTCGGTACAAGACCTGGATTTGTAAGTTCTTTTACAAAGGCTGTCGTACCAGCTCCAAGGTTGCCCCCAATAAAGCACATCAATAAGCCCGATAATAATAAAACGAGCCGCGTTTCAAACTGTTTAATAATAGCGATAAACGTTGCTACTACGATAACAATACCTGTAATAACCATAACTCTCCTATCCGTGTACATATGATGCAAGATAGCTATATCCCCTCTATAAACACTTTACATCCAATACACAACTAACAACACTAAATACAAAATACAATAGTCCTATCTATATCTTACACCTAATAGGCCTAACTATAGTAAAAGTAATCACTTAATTATATTCAGTATAATCATATAACTATATAACTACTTATCTACATAACTACATAACTACATAACTACATAAAGAAGTATATTAAACAAGCTTCGTTTCTTCCAAGCTAAGTTTCCTGAGCACCTTGTCAAGCACCGCTGCACCCGTTACGATATCATCCATTTCAGCAAATTCTGCAGGATTATGACTGATGCCATCACGACATGGAATAAAAATCATTCCCGTAGGAACTGCCTCCGCCCAATGCATCGCGTCATGACCGGCACCGCTCGGCATAGTCATATATTCTACACCTACAGACTTAACAGCCTCTTCGATTTCTCGAATCATCGCAGGGTGCATAGCTACTGGATGGTCTTGTGCAATAGGCTCAATCGTATAAGATAATCCCCGTTTGTCTGCAGTAATATCGATAAATTCCTTAACAAGAGTGACTACAGAATTGCGAGCTACCTTAGATATGCTGCGAATATCTACGCCTAGTTTCACAGCTCCAGGAATGACATTCATCGCCCCTGGCGTAACCTCCACAACACCGACAGTTCCCACCACGGGTGGTTCCTCTTGCATGGATGCAATCTCCTCGATGCCGAGGATGATTTTTGAGGCTCCACATAGGGCATCATGACGCAAGTTCATCGGCGTAGCACCACTATGATCGGCATTGCCCCGAATGGTCACATAGAATCGCTCTGGCGCTGCAATACCAGTCACAATGCCAATCGTTTTCTGTTCGTGCTCCAGTACCTTTCCTTGTTCTATATGAATTTCTGTGAAAGACTTTACAGGTCGTTTATATTCCATTGCTTCAATCCCATCGGGATTTAAGTTGCAACCTTTCAATGCTTCGTATAAGGAAATTCCTTGTTTATCTACCAATCGGTGTAAGTCTTGTAATCTTAATTCACCACGCATGGCCTTACTACCTAGTGTAGCATCCCCAAAGCGACTGGACTCTTCGCACATGAAGGATACCACAGCGATAGTATGGTCATGTTCATAACCATCGTCAGTCATGCTACGAATTACTTCAAGGGCAGATAACACGCCCACCACACCATCGTAATTGCCTCCATTGGGTACGCTATCTGTATGAGACCCTACCATGACAACTGGTAAATCTGGTTTTTTACCAATCTTATAGCCAATGACATTACCAAAATCGTCTATTTCAACGGATAAACCCGCATCAATCATGCGATCTATAATATATTGACGCCCCTTCCAGTCTGCATCGGTGAAAGCAAGACGATTAATGCCCTCACCAGGTACTGTCAATTGGGCCATAGCATCAAAATCTTTAACTAATCGCTCTCGTTGAATCATATAACACCTCACAATCGAATACGTCAATTACCGACAAACCATATGGTGGCTAGTCAGTAAATCTTATTTTAAATAGTGAGCCGCAATAGTACCTAGTGCGACGATACCATTTAGCATATCTTCTTCATCGATATCAAAGAGCGGATTGTGATGTGGCGCTTTAATAGCAGAACCTACTACCATGTAGGTCGCTCTACCGCCGCGATCAATGACACGGTTCAAGAAGTACGCACAATCTTCACTACCGCCACCGCTGTAATCAAATGGAACCTCTTTAAAAATACCAAGTGGCTCCACGATAGCTTGTACTTCATGAGCTAAATCATCGCTGATGCGACCTGCAGGAGTTTCACCTTGTTTTGTGATTTCAAAGGTACAATCATGCATTTCTGCAGCACCTTTAATAATAGTCTTCGACCGTTCAATCATGTAATCATTGATTTCTGTCGTAGCACCACGAGTTTCTAGTTTAAGCACCGCCACATCAGGCGTTACATTGCGGCCTGTACCGCTTTCAAAAACACCTACATTCATGCGAGAAGCCCCTTGACTATGACGAGCGATAGCTTGTAAGTTGAGAACCGCTGTACAGCCGGCGAGCATTGCATTTTGTGCCTTTTCAGGGGAGCCACCAGCATGAGCAGAATAACCGTGGAATACCGCATCAAGTTTTGTAGTGGCTAAGAAGCCATGATCGCTACACGCAAAACAATTGGATAGATTTTCATTAAACCCAATATGCATGCCGAACATCAAATCTACATCATCCACAACGCCCGCTTCCGCCATCGCTTTAGCACCGCGCACGCCTTCCTCTGCAGGTTGGAAAATGAGTTTAATAGTTCCTTTGAATTCATCCTTGTGCGCAGCCAAATATTCAGCTAGGCCTAGCCCCATCGTCATATGTGCATCATGACCGCAAGCGTGCATCGCCTTATCATGACAAGAACGGAAGCCTTCCTTTGTGGGTACATGGTTATCCTCTTTAGCTTCAATGACATCGTTGGAGTCCATGTCTACACGAAATGCTACTACGGGACCTTCGCCACCAAATTTCATAGTTGCAACGATAGCCGTTTTACCATAGCCCATCTTTTCTACAAGTTCAGGATTAGCACCTTCTTCGATGGCGCGATCCATAGCGGCTTTCATAACCTCATCGCTAGGCAAGCCCATGCGAGAATCTAAATCGAGTACATCTGCGCCTAACGCCACATCATAGCCCAAAGAAATAAGCGTATCCGCCACTTTCGCAGCAGATCGATACTCAAGCCAAGCAGGCTCAGGGTACATATGAAAGTCGCGACGCATAGCGATTAACGCATCACGTCGTTGTTGCACAAAATCTTTTACAGACATAAATACCTCCTTAACAAACTAATAATCACGTATACATTTACTATATGAATTGATATGTAAATAGTCAACTAAATAGCACATGTATACAGTATCTAAAATATACTGTATGTTATAACAAAAAACACATATACCACGAAATGATTTCTGTGATATATGTGTTCTTATCGATTTATTCTAATATTGTTTTATTCAGTTTTGCCAGTACTTCTCGTTTAATAGTTCGTTGTCTATCCCAAGCGATGATAACAACGGTAGCAATAATCATAGCCATACCAATTAGTCCTAATAGACTAAATTCATTTCCTAAAAAAGCCCATCCAAAGAAAGCCGCCGAAATAGGTTCAATAGATGACAAAATAGATCCTGGTACGGCCCCAATTCGTTTAACCCCTTCTAAATAGGCATTGAAAGATACTATCGTCCCGAGAAATATGACATTAAAACAACCAATAACAGTCCATACGTCCCACACTGCATATGAGTTCGGTTGATGAAATAATATAGCGGCTACAATACCGCTAATGAGCATCCCGAAGCCTACAATAGGTAAGGTACCATATTTGTAGAGTAAATCAACAGGAGAAATGCTATATATGGCTACACCGACAGCAGATAAAAGACCCCATACGAGAACCATTAGAGGGAAGCTTTCAATAGAAAGGCCATCATCATTGCCCATTAAACAAATGGTCCCCACTAAAGCAAGTATAACAGAAACAATCTCGCCCTTAGACGGTCGTTTACCATAGCGAGCTAGCAGGTAAATAATAATCATAGATGGCGCCAGATATTGTAATACCGTTGCAATGCCAGCTCCCGCTAAAGCAATGGATCTGAAGTATGTATATTGACATAAGGCCATGCCAAATACGCCAAAAGCAATGAGTCCTAGCGTATCCTTTACACTATGAAATACATTAAAGATAGAATTTCCAAATCTAAACCATGCATAAATAACAGTTAGTAAACCTGCTGTAATCAATCGCATAGTTACTAGCCATTCCAAATTCATATTTCTGAAATTGCTTAAGAACTGTACGGATGCACCTGATACACCCCATAAAACAGCCCCCAATAGGGTTATAATAACACCAATAACTTCATATTGTTTCATACTACTCACCGAGCAAGGACACGTGTACTTTCACAACCACCTTACGGATTTTGATAGGTTTATCGTTTACAGCAAGCAAGGGCCGATGAACATCAGACGGGAAGAATACAGTGTAGTACCCTTCTGGGCAATGGATTTGCCCTTCATCAACAGCTTCATTAGGATAGAAATAGCAATCTCGATCCGGATAGGACTCCACAGGTTTTACCATGCCTTTATCTACGAAAAAGCCCATGTTTTCCTCGCCGCTCACCATAAATTGAATATCTACATAATTACGATGCGATTCCGGTTTTGTAGCTTCAAATAGTTTTGTTTCTACATCGTCTACGTTGGCGTACATCATGTCGCCCTCAATGGCATGACGCCCCCCAGGCAAAGCTTTCAAATCTGTATGTTTCAAGAAATCTAAAGCGCGCACGATGGCTTTAGGATAGCCCATTTTTGTATAATCTGCGGTAATACTTGAGAAAAACATATGCAATCCTTTCACAATATCTATGGATATGGCACCACAATAAACCAGTTATATTACCTTTTATGTTAGCACATATATACATAAAGAACTAGCTATTCTCTTATGTAAAAGCCCTCCATACGCTACATATATGGAGGGCTTCAGTAAAATACTATTCAAATTTATGACTTTCGTCAATCATTACACTATGAAATTGTTACATTATGCAATTGTCTATTCAGTTGTGAAGATTCAAACTGTATTAAATACAGCATGTGGCCATTACTTTATTCTTGAGTTTTATGAGCAGCGATAATTTCTTCCGCTTGCTTATGTGGAACCTCTTCATAGGTATAGAACTGACGGTTAAATACGCCTTGTCCTTGTGTGATAGAGCGCAATGCAGTCACATAATCGGCCATTTCAGCCAATGGTACTTGTGCTTTAACAACAGAAATACCTGTTCTTTCACTTTGTTCCATGCCCAATACACGACCTCGACGACTATTCAAATCACCCATGATGTCGCCCATGAAAGCATCTGGTGCAAACACGTTAACTTCATAGATTGGTTCTAATAGGACTGGTTTCGCCTTAGGAATCACATCCTTGATAGCCTGTGACGTAGCTACTTTAAATGCTAACTCTGAGGAGTCTACGCTGTGGTAAGATCCATCCAAGAGTGTCACTTGCACGCCAATCATAGGATATCCTGCAATTAGGCCTTTATCTAGGGTTTCTTTGGCACCCTTTTCCACTGCTGGTATGTATTGTTTAGGTACAGCACCACCAAAAATTTTGTCTACGAATGCAAATTCGCTACCATCATATAATGGATCCACTTGAATCTTAACGTGACCATATTGACCATGACCGCCACTTTGTTTCTTATATTTAGACTCGGTTTCAGCAGAGCCTTTGATAGTTTCGCGGTATGGAATATATGGAGTCACAAGTTTAGCTTGTACGCCGTATTTACGGTCCATTTTGTTGAGGATATGCTCAAGATGTACCTCGCCCATACAATCAATTTGTAATTGGCGAGCTTCAGCATTTTTCACTACTACGCAAGTAGGATCTTCTTCTGCCACTTTAAGAACAGCACTCGCTAATTTTTCCTCCTCACCTTTTTTCACTGGCTCCATAGCCACAGTGTATAGAGGTTGAGGGAAACGGATAGCATCGTATGTCACTTTAAAGTCAGGAGCCGTTAATGTATCGCCGGTCTTAGCATTAGCCAATTTCGGTATCACTACGATATCGCCAGCTTTTGCAGCAGATACAGGGATTTGTTGCTTCCCAATAAGGGTAACCATCTTGCCCCATTTTTCTTCTACACCTTGGTTCACATCAAAGAGACGATCCCCTTCTTTCAGTTCACCAGAGAAGATACGTACAAAGCTTTGTTTGCCTGCGAATGGGTCTAACAATGTTTTAAATACGAATGCAGTTAATGGTTTATCTACATGTACAACACATTGTTCGCCGGTTTCCGCATCAGTTGCGGTCATCACTTTTTTAGTTGCATCCGGCATGTAACGGATCATACGATCCAATACTTGATCTAAGCCAATACGAGATGTGGCACTGCCACACATGATTGGGCACACACGGCCACTAATCATCCCTTCACGCAAGCCTTGGCGGATTTCCTCTAAGGATAATTCTTCGCCTTCTAAATATTTTTCCAACAACTCATCGCTACCTTCAGCCGCGGCTTCTACGGTCATTTCCCGAATTTCTTGAGCCTTTTCGATAAGGTGAGCTGGTACAGCGACCTCTGTTGGTTGGCCGTCCTTATAAGTAAACGCAGTCATTTTTGCTACGTCTACAACGCCTTCAAAATCGGCGCCTTCACCGATAGGAATCTGCAACGGCATGATACCTTTGCCAAATAATTCCCGCATTCTTTCAATAGTACCGAAGAAATCAGCACCATCGACATCCATTTTATTGATAAATGCCATGCGAGGCATTTGTAATTCAACTGCATAATCCCATGCGCGAACTGTGTCAGTTTCTACACCAGATGTGGAGGATAGCACCATCAACATGCCATCACAGGCACGCAAAGCGGCACGAACTTCGCCATGGAATTCATTATAGCCTGGAGTGTCTATGAAGTTAACCTTATGGTCATGCCACTCACATGGCGCCATGCCCAATTGAATAGTTACATTACGTTTAATTTCTTCCGGTTCAAAGTCCATAATATGTTTATTATCTTGACCTTTACCTACGAAATCAACCGCACCAGAAGTTAACAACAAGGATTCAACAAGAGCTGTTTTACCCGCACCATCGTGGGAAACAACAGCAACGTTTCTAATTTTATCACTACTGTACTCTTTCATTGGAATCGCCTCCTTACTGGCAAATTACGGCTTTTGCTAATACACTTCGACACTACAATAGAAAAATCCTCTTTTTCTGAGAAAAATTTCTCCAAAAAGAGGATTATATAATAATACTAAAATTCTCCCGTCCGTTTGCCGTAGTGTTTAGAGTCCCCATTTTGTTTCCAACCCACGGTATCACCGATGGACATTACGCGGCGTGTCAAGCAGTCTTTACATTGTTCTGCATTGTCGTCTACGCATGGCTTGTTATCATATAGCAAATATTTTGCACGGTGTTCAGGAATGGTGATGATAGGCATAAGGATATTCGCCCCTGCGGCTAAACCTTTTTCACGGCCTAGCTTATCGAGCGCTTGTAATGCAGTAGTAGCTGCGATATTTACGTCTTTCAAGAATAAACGAGTCAACGCAATCATCTTGAGCCCCAGTTGAACACGGCGTAATTTACCTGCTTCGTCATCGATACCCATCGCCAATGCTTCTTGACCTAGAGGCGTATCGTGATGCACCACATAAGGCCCCATGCCGATCATGTCGATATCCATGTCGCGATAGAACAAGATATCGTTCACAAGATCTTCCTCAGTTTGACCAGGTAGGCCAATCATAACGCCTGTGCCAACTTGAAAGCCTACGCGGCGCAAGCGGCGTAAGCATTCTACGCGCGTTTCAAAGGAATGGAGTTCATCACGAGGATGAATTTTATGGTATAAATCTGTATTAGTTGTTTCAATTCGCAGTAAATAACGACTCGCACCGGCTTCACGCATGCGGCGGTACGCCTCTTCGCTTTGTTCTCCTACACACATCGTTATGCCAAGAGAACCATCACCAATGGCTTTAATGTCGCGAATTAAATCCACAACATAGTCTACAAAGGCATCATCACAGCGTTCACCAGATTGGAGCGTAATGGAGCCATATTCATGATCGTACGCCCATTGTGCCATCTTGATGATGTCTTCACGATTCATATCAAAGCGTTCCGCCTTGTCATTTTCACGACGGATACCGCAGTAATTACAATTCTTAATGCATCGGTTCGAGAACTCGATGAGGCCACGATAATACGCTACAGGCTTTACGTATTTTGCCTTTACTTCGTAGGCCTTTTTATATATTAACTGCAACTGTTCTTCATCAGTTACAGACATGAGAAATCTTAGTTCCTCCTCGGTCAGCCATTCATCGCCGACAAGGTCTTTTGCAAGAATGTCTTGCACTTGCAAACAATCACTTCCTTTCATAACGAATCGTCATCGATTCGCTTGGTATGGTAACGGATTCAATGTCAGTAACACAGGTAAATCCATTGATTTCGCGCGGCAAGTCCCGCACATGTTTCACTTGTCGTGTTAAACATTCGTGAGCCATCACACCTCGACTCATTTTGGAGGACGTACTCATCTGCTTAAACGTGTCGCCCTGTAATTCCCAAAATTCAATGGTTACCACCTTTGGATGGTTCACCATTTTTGCATATTCTTTAGATGCTAGGTTTAGGATCCAATCTTCCTTGTGAAAGTATGCATCCACTGCTTCACGCCATATATCGTATAAATTAACGCCTACCTTATCAACCATATCGAGTCGATAGTCGCGCACACCCATATTAGGTTCAACGACACCGTACAACGCGGACATCACAACAAGATGGCTTTCACCAAAGAACTTGGCCTCATCAGACAAGTTTTGCCAGTCTAAATATTTGAAAGCAATGCCATCGTAGCTTTCACAGGCGCGACCTACGGGATGAGCCTCAAAGTCCTGGTAAAAATCAAAGACAGCCTGTGCCTTATCAGACTTTAGCTTTAGCGCCTTTCCAAGAGCTGCTACATCAAGAGATTGTACATGAGTTATAATCTTTTTCGTGATGTTCGGCTGAAATTGGCTGTCTCGGACTGCATGATGTACTGCCTCATCATTTCTAGCAACATCGGCAATCGTTTTTGTCTTACTAGGAGAGAGGACGATTTTCATGAGATAATTCCGCCTTAATAGATTCCTCTGTCAAATTATCGATCAATTCTGGGTTCCACAACATGAGAGGCACCGCCACTACGTGGCTTGCTTTCAATTCTTTACATAATTTAATGCATTCTTTGAGATAATTAGAATCTTCATCTACAAGGTCGCATACGATAACCACGTGACGCCCTTTAAGGTTTACACCTTCATAATCGATACTTTCAGCAGATACTGTAAGCATGCCTGTTTCCAAGCGGCCTTCGCTCATGTCGTTCAAACGAGACATCAATACATGCTCAAGCATAGTAGATACAGGTGTCACTACGCGGCCTATGCCGATAAGAGCCTCAGGTTGTGCATGAACGATAACCGTTTTCTTGCGTTTATCCGTTCTGAACTCAATAAGAGCTTTTTCTAAAGCGCCAAAAAATACGAATAACTGCCAAGGATCAAAAGAGCCTGTTTGGAACATATCGATAACAGAACCATCCTCATCCATATTGAGGCGCGTCAATAACTCTTCAGCAATGTCGTTAACCACAACACTAAAATCAGATTGTATTGTCTCTTGCACTTTGATTTCCTTTGCCATTAGGGCCTCCTAGTTTTCCATATATCACACTGCTAAGGAATATCCCCAACAGATATTATATTAATCTTAATTATACTATCTTTAATTGTACCATATTTTATACCCCTCTTGGGTATTCAAAGATACGCTTTTCACATAATAGATACGTTAGCAACATGACAAAAGGACCGCCATAGCGGTCCTTTGCATTTTAATTTTGTATTCTAATGTTGTACTCTAATATTATACTCTAATATTGTACTCTAATGCTGTATTGTAATTATGATTTTATAATAAACCTTTTGGTAACTAACAAAGAATGTTCTATTAGCCTACAATCAATAAGTAGATATTCATGATCGTAACGATAATACCTATGCTCCATAAGAGAATATTTGTAAATTTACGGTTTGCATATTCTCCCATGACCTTGCGGCTACTTGTCATGTAAAGTTGCAAGAAGATGGTGATTGGTAATTGCAAGCTCAAGAACATTTGAGAGAACAATAATGCTTGGAAGGAATCTGTAATAAACACGATCAACAATAATGCTGGAACATATGTTAGTGCCAAGCCTAATCGCGTATGGAAGTCTTTCATATCGTAAGACTCGCCGAACATTCCTGCAAAGATACTTGCCCCCGCCATACCTGCCGTAGCAGATGAGGCAAAACCTGCAAATAACAATGCTATTGCAAAAATAATACCCGCTGCGGGTCCAATGAGTGGTCGCAACAACTCCTCAGCCTGTTCAAGCTCTGTTACTTCAATACCATGAGCAAAGAAGACAGCCGCCGCCAATATAATCATGGCAGAGTTAATCATCCACCCAATCCCCATAGATAACAAAGTATCGAGGAATTCATAGCGCAACTGCCGTTTCATAATCGCTGGGTCTTGTGTATTAAACTGGCGACTTTGGATGATTTCAGAGTGTAAAAACAAGTTATGAGGCATAATTACGGCCCCTAATATACTCAAAATAACAAGCATCGATGTATTAGGAATATTAGGATCAACCCAACCGATACCAGCCGCTGCCCAATCTACGTTGACCATATTTACCTCAACGAGGTACGCCAATGCGATGAGGGATACAAAGCCAGCAATGATTCGCTCTAATTTACGATAGGAGTTCGTAATGAGCATGACCGTACAGATAAGAGCCGTCAAAATGCTGCCTATCAAGATAGGAATACCAAAGAGCATCTTCAAGGCGATAGCGGCGCCAATAAACTCAGCCAAGGCCGTCGCTGCCGCCGCAATTCCTGCCGTGCTAAGCACAAAGCGAGATGCATAACGCGGTAAGAATTCATAGGCACATTCCGACAAGCATTGACCGCGTACAATGCCTAAATGTGCCACATTATGCTGTAATAAAATGAGCATAATCGTAGATAGTGTGACTACCCACAGTAATTCATAACCGTAACTGGCGCCAGCTGCCAAGTTGGCGGCCCAGTTTCCCGGGTCGATAAATCCAACGGTTACGATTATACCAGGTCCTATATATTTAAAGACCTCACTTACCTGCTGCTTACCGTTTTGATGGGCAGTAAACAACTGTTTCTTAAAAAAATCAATCATTATAACCCCTTACTAAGAGTTATAGAGTGAACGTCATCTCCGTCTGCATACGAGCATCTGTTTTGGACTTTTTATCCTTGGAATCAGTGTAACGAATACGCACTTCATTATTTACCTTAATGCGAGAATCATCAATTTTGAATTTCTTCATTTTTTCTTTGATTTGTTCATCTGTTAAAGCGCGTTCTTCCGGTTTCGCTACTTCATCACCAGCCTTATCAAGAGCCTCTTGTTGATCCTTGGATACTTGATACGTCTTACCAGATTTTCTAGCCTTTTCAGCACGCTTTTCATCTAGTTTTTGGCGGCGCTCATCAGTAGCTTTTTTATCGCGAGCAATACGGTAATCCATTACATCACGCATATTTTCTTGGTAAATACGCAATGCATATTCCCGATCATTATCGTTCATTTGCTCACGTTTTGTGACTACCTCATCGATAAGTGGCATAAGCTCATTCTTTGTGTAGCTAGCACCATCAAAAGTAAATCCGTGGGTATCTGTAATAGCACCATGTTTAATGAGCCTTTGTAACGCTGTATACGTCCAATCATTAGGCGTAATAACATCTGAGTTTACATGCTGTTGCCCTTTACTAGAACTACTAACAGTCTCTACATCAGCACTTACGCCATCCACCATAGGACGTGCACTTGGAATGGCAATACTTTCAGCATGACTAAAGCCAACAGACGCAAAGAGGCATAATGTGCCAATGCCTAACGCTCGACGTATACGATTCATTTGACGTGTATGTTTTGTATTCATAAGAGTCTCCTTAAAATTACATTTTATACAATCTATTATATGAAACCCCTAGACATACGTCAACTCTATACCCTTACACACCTGTGTCATTCAATACTAATAAGGCCTTGGACTCACTCGAATCCTCATAAATTAGGCCTATATAAATAATATAATAAATTAATATATTATACAAAAAGACCTCACATCGGGTGATGTAAGGTCTTTACATGGCGGAGGATTAGGGATTCGAACCCTAGCGACGGTAACCCGCCCTAACGATTTAGCAAACCGTCCTCTTCAGCCTCTTGAGTAATCCTCCATGCTTTACTGAGTAATCATATCATACCTAATAAAGCATTGTCAATTGTCTTATTTCAACATGGATTCGATGAACCAGATTTGTTTTACATAGTATGCAACGTGATCTTCCATCATGTTCACGAGCAAGAAATCATCTTCTTCATCAGCTGCTGCACGAATCGCTACAGCTTGATCTTTCATGTATTTGAAATCTTTAAGAAGAATATCGATTACCTTTGCTTGAGGGATATCTTCTTGACCAAGTTCTTCGATTTTAGTCAATTTTGCGTATTCTGCAGAATTTACCAATGGGAATTGACCTTGCATTTTTACATGTTCTGCTACTGCATCAAAATATTCAAATGCTTCATCATAGATGGATTCCAAGTATTCATGGATGGATTTGAATTGCGGACCAGTTACATTGAAGTGTAAATTATGTAATTTTACATTCCACACGGAAAGATCTGCTAAATATTGATTTACTTGTTGTACGTTTTTCATAATAATACTCCTTTTATCATTTAATTCTCAATTACAGTTCATTCTAAAAGCAGAACAAACTCAGTTGGCTTATATGCCATCAATTCGTTTATTTAATTTATAATCAATATTGATTATGTTTATATTCTACCAATAATGATTTTCCATGTCAATATATGAACAAATATTTTCATATAAAATTTCAATGAAATTTATCTGTCTTGTACAAAACATAACGTCACAACAACAATAAACCCAAGATCTTACAACAATAGATCCTTTTATCAATCAAAAAACCTCTAACTACTAGTTAATCTAATAGTTAGAGGTTTATATAGTTCTATATTAAATATAGTATTCTATGTAATTATCAGGAATCTTCTTTTCCTCTGCTTGTGCAGCAGTTGCATTGCGACTAGGTTTACGAACATACATATTTTCTGGATCTGTTTCAAAAATTACCATATCCTTAGGAATATCATGTTTGATAACGAGATTACAGCCAATCTTCGTACGCGCCCCAATCGTAATGTCCCCTAAAATCTTTGTACCCGTACCGATGAGTACATCATCTTCAATGGTCGGATGACGCTTTACCTTTTTAGAAGACATCCCACCTAGTGTTACTTGATGGAACAAGGTTACATTATCGCCTACAATAGCCGTTTCACCAATAACAACGCCCATACCGTGGTCGATAAATAAACCACGACCGATTGTTGCACCCGGATGGATTTCGATACCCGTCACATGACGAGAATGTAGTGCTACACGGCGAGCCAAGATTGGCCACCCCGCCTTATATAAACGATGGGCAAAGAAATGCCAGAACAGCGCCGTAATATGCGGATATGTCCATATAACCATCCACACACTTGTGGCAGCTGGGTCAGAATCCATTACGCGCTTAATATTATATTGAATTTTGCCCCATAATTCACGCAAACCTTGCATCATAGTGACTCCATCTCAAATTACTCTACTCTCATTCTACTCATATAATAGATATATATAGTATACAACATGTTTGGTCTATATTCCTATATATAAGGCATTTTATCGATATAAAACTATTAGTTCATCTATTCGAAATCGATTACTTCACGTATTCATTATTGCCGAAGTCCAAGAGGGATAAATATTTCTCTACTCCATCTGGGGCAATCACGACGATATTTGCCTTAGGTAATTCACGAGCCATGCGTTTTGCCACTACAATAGCCGCCCCCGCGGAAAGACCAATAGAGATGCCACTTTCACGCATAAAGGTTTGTACCTCGCTAAAAGCTTCTTCATCACTTACAGTTTGCACGCCATCCATCAATGTTTGATCAAAGTTTTCAGGAATAAACCCAGCCCCAATGCCTTGAATTTTGTGAGGGCCGCCCTTACCTTCGGTAATAGCAGGAGATCCCGTTGGCTCTACAGCAATGGCTTTTAGATTAGAATTATGTTCTTTCAATCGTCTTGTGACGCCTGTGAAAGTACCACCCGTGCCGATACCCGCTACAAATACATCGACATTCGGCACTTGTTCTACAATTTCAGCACCCGTTGTACGGTAATGCATATCTGGGTTTGCAGGGTTTACGAATTGACCCAAGGTAAAAGCATTTGGATACTTCTCTAAAATTTCATTGGCCCGCTCAAGAGCCCCCTTCATACCTGTTTCTTTTGGTGTTAAGATGAGCTGCGCCCCATACGCCTTAATAAGCTCGCGGCGTTCTTTACTCATACTTTCAGGCATGATGATCACTGTTTTAATATGTAAAATAGCGCCTACCATAGCAAGAGCGATTCCCGTATTACCACTTGTGGCTTCTACAATGATGCTATCCTCATGGATGCGACCTTGCTCTTTTGCAGCCTGTAACATACCGAGTACGGCACGGTCTTTTACAGAACCGCCTACATTATATTTTTCAAGCTTTACATAAATATTGGTATTTGGCAATTGATACATCGGTGTTTTACCAATAAGTTCAGTTGTTTGGTTTGTGACTATACTCATCTAATTCTCCCTCTAGCGATAGATGATAAAAATCGCCCTTAGGAACATCCCAAGGACGATATTATATTGCACCTTGTTATTCATCATACACGGGGTATAACCGTTTATGTATTCCAATTAATACAACCATACTCTAACATTTGAATCATTTCATTGTCAAGAGAATGAGAACGACTTTTAAAACCCTAAAAATACAGGAAATAACTAGCTCTATCTATTTTTTTGTAAGTGCATCAAGTACCCCATCCCATGTGATGGGTACCATTATAATGATGAGGGCCAATCCAATAAAGAAAATTGCTCCTACCAAGACTGTTAGACGAGGGATAAGAGATATGGCCATGCTACTAGCTAAGCGCGATACTTTAGTTACATCATGATGTAATGCTACATGGCCCCATAAGAAACCAGCAACTGCATAGGTGATAATGTATGGGTCGAACATGATTAGGGTAGTCATTTCATTATTAACATGCATAATTCGGTTAATACTCGGAGACACTAGTACATTTACAAGTATGGCTAAGATTTTAAACCACACTAGGCACACGATATAAGGCCACATTGTTTTTATCGTCATTCTCAGCATATAAAGCAAGCCCACCAAGCTCGCTCCAAGAGAGCCTCTTTGTCTCCCCATGTACTGCTCCATCCAAGAAGGCTTATGTTTACCTGCATCTACCTGGTCATAATAAAAGGATACATCCCGTTCTCCATGAGCTAAATCAACGAGTCCTAATACTTGAAATAACACAAGCGAAAAGACTAGAATAACGCCTATTTGAAAGCTTTCACTAAAGAACATATCCATCAGATCGAAATCAAGATAACCAATGTTCAAAAGATTACCATATACATCGTGAAACGCAATATATATACCATTCGTTACGAGCACATCTAGCACAAATAGGAGCAACACAAACATGATATATCCGTTCCAGCGAGTCCATTTACTTTGTTCTCTTAAATGAGTGTGAGTCCCTACGATTATTGATGCAGATTGTAAAGACAAGGTCACACCCATCATAAAACAAGTAATAAAGGATGCGACCATTGTTAAATATTCGTATGCCATATTAACGGTATGCTACGCGCTCAGGCTGCATGTCGTGAAAATGAAGGCGCTCTTTTGCAGTCTTTTCCCACTCAGTACCAGGCTTGCCGTAATTTGCGTATGGGTCGATGGACAAACCACCACGCGGCGTGAACTTACCCCACACCTCGATATATTTAGGATCCATCAACTTCACAAGATCTTTCATGATGATATTGATACAGTCCTCGTGAAAGTCCCCATGATTGCGGAAACTAAACAGATACAACTTCAAAGACTTGGACTCTACCATCTTCTTATCTGGCACATAAGAAATATAAATTGTGGCAAAGTCTGGTTGACCTGTCATAGGACACAAACTTGTAAACTCAGGGCAATTAAACTTAACGAAGTAATCATTGTCAGGATGCTTATTATCAAACGCCTCTAACACCTGTGGCGCATAATCAGTAGGATAATCGGTCTTGTGACCTAACATCGTTACCCCTTGTAACTCTTTTTCAGATCTACCGGATGCCATAAGGAACCTCTTTCTATATCTTCTATAACTCTATAATTAAATATATCAAATAATTCATGTAACACTTAATTATAGCATATAAAGAATTACTTATATCAGTACATTCGCTTGTACCATCTACAATTATTATTTTATCAGAGTCATGACAAATTAATTTATGATTTCTAAAATACGTTACTATTCCTTTATATCTATTTCGACACTTATTAAATAAATACAATAAACCCTACTACGAAAAACTCATAGTAGGGTTTAATTAGTTATAAAGGATAATAAAAAATCGTGTTACTTTCCTGATCATACATTATAGAAGTTTTATTATACAGCAGGTACAGTACGTATATATTAACTAATGGTATAAATAAGCCAATAAGCCAAAAAATACTACTATTAGTATCCAGCAAGCGTCTACATATCATAGTAATTACAGTATATGTAAGATAAATATATAAAGCATATCTTAAAATGGGTGACTCAATAGTATAAGTTACAATAAAATTATACATAACAAAAGCTAAAAACACATTAAACATATGCCACTGACGAACAGTACTGCGTCCATAAAACCATAAACTATCTATTAAAATACTTTTATAAATATCAATCCAAAAAGGATATGTATCCTGTCGACTATAATGTAACTTTAAAGTCTTAATTTGCCCGTCGGTTAAATCATTTCTATTGCCCCACCACACATCAATAACTTTATTATCAAAAATAATCCCATTAGTTTCAATAGTATCATGAGCAGACCATAATTTGTCAATTCCAAATGCCCCAAATAGTATCACCCCAATTAGAAAAGGAAAGAACAGCTCAGGGGTATTCACGCTCCATAGCACTTTATTCCCAAATATATAATCAGTAGTTCCGCTAAACCTAAAATTAGAACTAGAAATAGTAATACTATTCCCTAAAAGCAAAACCATTATCAAAAAAATCATGATAACGACATTAAGCCAATTAAAGGAATATTTTTTATAATAATTCAACCGCATGTAATTTGTTATAAAAACAAAAAGGATATAAAGAATATGCCCTACATAAAATAACATATTATAGTATTCCTGATTATATATTTTATCAAAAGGCGCAGAAAACATAAAAATATTTGCTTCTATACCCAATAAAACTAAAATATTAATTGAAAGATAAGTTTGTATATTCATCGTAAGTGTTTTAAATTTACTTACATATTGAATTAACTCTTTAACTTCAATCTTAAACTTAATAAATTCTGATTGTATAAAAGTACTCATTTCTGCTCATCCACTTTATTATTCTTATAGACTTCATTAAACTCTCGTTCAGGAAGTACACTCCACCCCACATCTCCATGTAAAATTTCATACTTATGAGTAGGACTTTTTACAGACTTTATTAAACTCATAGTTTTACCATCTCTACCATAATATAAACTACCCTCCATTGGATGTTGATGATGATATGCTATAGCAACCAACTCTGCTGCAGAAGCATTATTAGTCTGCTTGTTAATTTCATCTAAAGCTGATTTATCTGCAACAGATTTTATCTCCATTCTTATTCCAACTGATTGATCTATATCGATTATAGTATCTCCATGAGTAAATATTCTAGGCTTAAATTCTTGAACAGCTATTCCTGAATGTAAGTTCTTATTATCTCTTCGTCCTATTACTGGAACTAAAGGAGAGCTAATTACAGAAGCCGCATTTGAGAATCCATCATTCTCTCCTTTAGTAAATAAATCTTTCGTTCGAGCAAGTCTGGCAAGATCACGCACAGTAACGCTACCTTTTATAGTTGCTTCACCACCAATAAAAATTCTATCATCAGAAGACATTCCTTCAACAACTTTTAAACTAGCCTCACCTACACCTTTTCTTAATCCTAATCCAAAATACCCTTCGGTATCCGCACCTACACGTCGCATTTTTTCAGATTCTTTTTGATATTCACTCCTACCTACAATCATAAGAACATCAGGTTGGCTTAATTCTACCTTATAAGCTGGATATTTAACAGATTTCACCAGAAACTTTCCATCATTAAATACAACTTTATAATCATCTGCAAGATTTTGAGGAATACGCTTTTCTGCTATTATTCGAGATATAACATAGCTTGGAGCAACATGTCTTACATCAAGATTATTTAAACTATACTTAACCTTTTCTCCTTGTACCTTTCTCCAAAAAGATGGACTAGCCTTTGTATAAAACTCTGTTTCAGAAATATTACCATTATATTCACCTAACTCATATCTAGATACTGCTCTAGATGATACTGCAGTAGCAGTCGAAGAATCTAACATATATTCATTTGTTATTTTAACAGGAATATCCTGTCCCTCATAAAAAGTAATACCTTTGGGAAGCGTAAGAAGATTATTTGTATCAGAGCTTTTTACAAAACCATCATTTATATAATAATCATGGTGTATAATATCATAACTTTCCCCTTTATTATTAATAGCTATATATCTAAACTCTTTTGTTATTGGGTCAATTCCATATAATACTAACCACTCATTCGCTCTTATTTTATCTAAAGTTATCTCTCTGCCATATACTATTACACTTTTACCTTGCTTTAATGCTTCTATTTGGTTCTTGATAGCTTGTAAAGTCTGATATTCATTCCATTTAGTCCCATATTGTGCCTCAGCTGCACCAGTTACAGGTGAATAGCCTAAGCTACCATTTACGGTAGCACCTAGTAGAGCACTTAATGTTTGGGCTACATCAGGTTTTTCTTTTGCAATTTTTTGAATTTCTCCAATTAATGCCTCATTGGTAGCACCAGCATAAAAACCACTACCCGGTTTATTCCCTGCCATACGAGCAGATACTTCAGCGACTACACCATGGGCTATCGCTTTTGCAGCTTTCCCTTCTTTAGAGGTTGGATTCCAATTATGTAATTGACCAAAAGCTTCTTTTGCAAATAATTTAGATAATTCTTGACGTTCTTCAATTTTCTTTTTATCAAAGATTTCATCAAGCTTATTCAAGCTATCTTTTGTATCTCGAGAAAGTGTTTGCATATTAAAGTCAGCGTCTCGTACTTCTATTGTACCATTTGAAATAGCAGATTTTGTAATGGAAGAACTAGATTTACTAGAATCTGGTAACAAATTAGGTAATGTGCCTAATGTGTTCCACACGGTATCTTTTCCAGATTTACTAAGATTCTTAAAATTACCGACATGATTATAACTCATACCTACATTACGAGACGTATATTCTGCCGTATTTTCAACATCTTTAACATCCAATGATTTAGTGGATAATTTATTTTTATTAGAGTCTGCTGCACTATCTATAACAGCCCCTGTTAATGATGTTTTTTCAGCCGTGTTAATTACAAATCCACCGTTACCTGCATATATACCCGCTTGATCAGTAACACTTGCATAATCACTTTCCATTTTACCATTGCTTGAGCTCATAGATACATTACTTAGAGAACCCGCATTTGTAGATACACTAAACCCTTTATTAGAGCTTTCACCTACATATGTCTTTATATCTTGTAAACTTTCAATAGAAAGGTTCCCACCTACGTCTGCTGTTACAGATTTACCAATTACCTTGGAACCACTGATATGGGTGTCCTTTCCAGATATAATAGCAACAGCATCCGAGCCTACAACAGTAGTGCCAGTATGTGTTGTTACCTTTGTATTACTCTTTTGTTTTGCCGCATTAGCACTTGCATCAAAACCTAATAAACCGCCACCAGCAACACTAATATTAGCCCCAACAGACCAGCCTTTACTTTTGGCGTTTTCAAGCTTTTCACTTGTATTTGTTGCCGCTTGTAAAGATACATCATTAGAAGCCACTAATTTAACTGTTTTACCAGAAATTGTTTCACCAACAGCTTTAATATTCCCCTTGATAGAATCTGCACTATTAGCCTCAATAGTAATATCACCATTACTTTCAATAGAGCCCCCATCAAATGTATTTGCTTCATAGGAAGACTCACTTCGACTACTGCTAGAGCCAATACTTACACGAATATTTACAAGATTATCTGCTTTAGCACGTTTTTTAGCCTTATATCCAGCTTGATTATTGTCTAAATCAGCTAACTCTGCATTACTCTTACTTATATTAGCTTCACCTACTTTAGTTTTATAATCAGCAGCATTTGCTGTCGCTGTATTCGAATAACGGTTCATAATAGAAGCATTTTTAAACTCTTGTGCAGATGCTAATTGGGCTTGTCCTAGCTCTTTTAATTCAGTTCCCTTCTTTAATACAGAACCCGCAGTATAGCTTGTGTAATCATGGATGTTCGCAGCTGCTGTTTTAAGTTCTTTACCTGCTTCCATATATTCTAGTGCAGCCAAACGTTTATCTTCGCGACCTTTAGCTTTTTGTTGCAATCCATAGGCTGTGTTAATAGCACTTGCTACAGAGCCACCAAGACTAACTGTAAGGCCAGAAGATTTATATTCGTGACTTTCTTTAGAAAGGTAATGATCTTCCTTGCCATCTAATACTATATCTTGTCCACTAAGTCTAATTCCTTTATCCGCTATAATATCTGTCGTAGTCAAATGAACTGTATCACCAGCTTGTACAGTAACCTCACCATCAGTAGATCCTAAAGTAGTGGCTTTATGAGTATTTTCATCAATAGAGTAGTTATCTTTAGATTGTTTTTTACCAATCATGATACCTATGCCGGCACCCATAATACCAGATTTTTTTACATCTTTAGAGGCCGTACTTAGTGTATGTTCTGATGCGGCATCAGTTACTACATTATGACCTGCTAATACAGATGTTCCAGCAGTACTCACCACATTAGAGGATGTAAGAGTTACATCATTATTAGCACCCACCACTACAGTATGACCACTAACTGTACTCATTAAGGCATGTTTAGATTCATCATTCGTTTTGATTTTAGTTTCTTTTTTATTAAGAAGGCCTTTTTCTTTGTATTTTAACGCAAATGCATCTTTAGACTCACTATAGCCATTTTCAATGGATACGTCATGTTCACCAATTACTTTTACCGCCCCAGAATCACTGCTAACAGTCAAATTACGAGCCTTAATATCATTTTTGGCGCCAATAGATACATTTCCACCAGCCTCTATTGTCGTACCTAGTTCGGTTTGACGATAGGTTCGTAAATAATTATCCCCATCTTGAGTCATATCTTTTTTGGCTGTAAGAGTGTCTGTAGTACTATTAATATCACGTCCAGCTGTAATAGTGATGGCACCTTCTTTACCCAATGCTTCGATAGTTGCACCACCTAGGTTTACATCATTGCCAGCAGATACAATCATAACGCCGCTATTACCGGTTACAGCAATACCTGCTGTTTTATGTAAAACATCTTGATTTTTTAAATGCTCAATAGAATTGTTAAAAGTGATATTCTCTTTTGCTTGTAATTCTACAGCATCACGACCAACAATTTGACCTTGTTGGTAAATAGTTGTATCTGATTGCAAACCAACTTTGTCTGCATTAATATGCCCGCTATTAATAATATCTTGATTAGATGCAAGAATCACTGTTTTACCTTGAATAACCCCTTCATTACGAATACTTTCCTTCGTATTCATAACAAGTGTATTCGCGCTAATTAATGTTCCATCATTATGTAGTTGTAATCCATTACTTTGTTTGAGATATACCTTAGGATAAATTACCTCAACAGGTTTACCATCTACCATAACAACATCTTTTACAAGCCAAACCATATCACTGGTCAGACTAGCGACTTGCTCTGCTGTCAATGCTACGCCTGGAGTAATGCCATACTGCTTGGCATACGCAACACCCGCATCCATAAGAGCTTTAAATTGACTTTCATCATCTGTATATCCATCAAGGAATCTATAACCTGTTCCAGATACAATCTGATTTCTAATCAAAGTCTGCTCGTAAAAACCGTCACCTAATCTTTTTTCAATATTTTCAGGACTTATTTTCATCTCTCGATACATATAATCGGATGATAAGAAGGCTTTTTTATTCGTAAATTGTGGGTCTGTTTCAACCACATAGTTAGCAGTACTTTCAGGATGTATTGTATATAAAGATTCTGTAGGCAATGCCAAAATGTTAGTTCCCGCAGTAGGTTTAGATGTATCATTACTACTATCTTGTGCAAATGGATTTAAGAAGTCTTGTACCTCTTTACGGTGATTAGCACCTACTTCACCTTTTGCCTTACCATTTTTGTCTTCTTTCTTAGCCACCCCGAGAGATGTAGGATTTTCTTTATCCACTTGTGGCGTCATGAATACTTGCCCCTTATATCCTCTTCGCTTAGATTTATGTGGTTTTTTTCTCCTATAAGTATACGCTTCTTGTGTAGTACCAAATGTATTGGTAACCTCTTGATTTTCTTTTGTAACTTGATTAATAGCACCCGTAATAGTTAATGTACCGCCTACAACCATTTGACTATTTTCATTAGTACCATTTCCCGTAAATGACAGATCCCCACCAAAGCGCACAACACCTGGTGTACTGTTTTTAACCTCTTCATGGGATGACATTTTTTTACTTCGAATAATAGCATAAGTATCTATTGGTTCTTTAGCTACACTAGAGACTTGTTGATTATATACTTCGGCCTTTTTATTATGAGCTTTAATTTTTTCATTTAATGAAGCTAAAATTGGCTTAAATTGTGCATCCCACGCTTCTTGTTCAGGACCTGACGTTAGTGGGCGCTCTGTTGTCATAGATGTAATGCCAAACTCTTTAAAAATAGGATCATCATAAGCGTACGAAGGTACTTGTGTACCAATATATTCTGCTGGAATTAACTCTTCACCTGCCGCTTGCTCTTCTGGCGTAATTTGTTCTACCGTAACATATTCTGCAGCCTCATATATTCGCATTGGGGATTTTCCATAACTATGGAGTGCGCCATAGCCACTATTTAAAGAAGTAAATTCAGACTTTCTAAAAACTTGACCATGCTCACTATGATTTTTATCTGTAATCAGGATTTGATCTTCTTGCTCTGTCAGCATAGCGTCATTACTTGCACCAGAAAGACCTTTTTCAATTTCAGGGCTAACACGTTTTGATGTAAAGGAAGAGTTCTTATTTTGATAGTCTTTACTTCGGATGACACCTTTTCCAATTCCCTCAATAGTACCACCGATATTGTGCAAAGTGTCTCGACCATCCAATGTCATAGTGCCACCACTATACACAAGAGACTTCTCTCTATTCAAAATAGAATCCGCCTCAATAGTTACATCATCTCGACCTGCAATAGTACTCCCTTTATGAGCAGATAATTCCTCTTGTACTAACTTAACAATTTTAAGCTTTTCATCATATACTTGGGATAGTTCTTTTATTCGGTTCAAATATTCATCTTGTTCAGTTTTTGATGTAAAAGCTGTAGTATCTATAGCATAGGCTGCTTCAAGCTTATCCTCTGCTACTTTCATATCTGCCATAGCAGCATCTAATTTAGATTCTAACGCCACATTCTTACGATTTTCCAGTACTTCAGTTTGTATCGCTACTTTTCCACCATAAATTCGACCATTCTCTATATTATGTACTTCTTTACTATTAATTCTAGTAGTACCACCAGATACAATCACTGCATCAGTATTACGAATATTACCTGCCTCAACAGACAAGGAGCCATTACTTGTCACAGCGCCTTGAGTATTGGCACCAGCTGCCATTGTATTTTTATTAGTTAAGGTTTCTTCTACCTTAATATGTCCATTTTTAACGGATGTAATATTCCCTGTATTAGTTAACTCTTTTGTTTCTAAATCCAAGTTTCCACCAGAAGCAATTGTCTTTATATTCTGTATAGAGTTTGCTTTAGCCACGAGACTTGTATCAGATTGAAGCATACCATTAACAGATAGATGACCATTAGCATCTACTGAAACAGACTGAGTCCCTGCAACTACACCATTAAGATTAACACCTACACCAGCCTCAGTGCCAACCATAGTAATATGATTAGCATACATCCCACCTACTGCAGCCACATCTAATCCAATCATTGGTTTTGTTTCAACAGTTGAAGACTCTAAAGCTGTAGCCTTTAAGTTGTTAGCATCAATGTAATTTTGTCCGGTACGAGTATTAAGTTTGTTTGCCCAAACCCCTGCATTTACATCAATAGTTCTTGCCAAGATAGATACAGAATCTGCACCTTTTCCATCAAGACCTTTGCCTTCAACAGCAACTTTCCCTTGTTCTACGCGGTAATTTTGTAAATTTCCAGCACCATTTAATTCTGCTCTACCTGTAGTTAACACAGCATGATCCGTATTAAGGAACCCACCACCATTAACTGTAATGCCGTTAGGATTTGCGACCACAACTGAAGCTCTTTGCCCCGCCACTTCTAAATAACCATTTATAGATGTCGGTGTACCTGATGTAACTTGGTTTACGATAACCTTTGCAGTACCGTTCACTATGTTACTATTACCTTGTACATAACCAGCAAGTTCTGTTTTACTCGTTACATATGAGTTATTTAAAATGGCCCCTTGTTTCTCTACATTAAATTGCTCATATTTATTCATAGAGACGCCCTTATTAGTGGGTGCCGTAATATTAACTAAAGGTATCTGATTAGCAGTTTCCTGAACTAATGGTCGTTCAGTAATAACTGCATTATTATCTGGCATAATTGGCGAAGCCAGTACCATCGATTGAGATGCTACAAACACTCCAAAACTTAGCCAGGATACAATCTTACGCCCTAGTGTACGTCGTTCTTGATTCGTTTTACACATATAACTCTCCAATTATATAAATAATAGTTCAACACTTATTAAGTCTTAATTATATTTAGATTAGAATCTATATCCTAAGGTAAAACCGCTATAAAACTTCTTCGTATGATATCCTTGTGGCTTATATAAAGGTGTGCTGATAAATGCATCAAATAATAAACCTGATGCATAATTACCTCTTATACCGATTGCAGTACCTGCAATGGCTTTACCTACCAATGTTTCTGCATTTTTACCATATACCACACCTACATCTAAACCAAGATATACTTCTGCATTAAGATGAGGAACAACAGAGGCTACCTCATTACGTAAATACCACCCACTATCGCCCATAAGTATATATTCACCATCAAAACCATAGACACTATACCGATTACCAATATTTATAGTGTCTACACTATATACCCTTTTGCCGCCTTGTACCCATTGTCCATGGAATGAAGATGTAAAGGATGCAGGACGATGGCCCATAACAAATGGCTTACGATAATCGACATCAGCAAGCCACATATGATATCTAGATGTAGACCCACCCATTGCAACAGATGCTGTATGTTCAGGTTGTGCACCAAATGCACCAATACCCCATTGAAATCCTAAACGATAATACAAGGTAGCATTACCAATATATTTACGATTAGACACACCAAACTCCATTGAGGTAGTACGTAATGCTTGCACCGAAATTTCCATATCATTAATAAAGCGATGATTATGACGTGTACTGATAGAAATATCAAATGCATGTTTCTCACGCTGTGTACGAGACCAAACATGATTCCATTTTGCCTTTATAGTAGTTGACTTACCACTATATGTGAAGTCATATGGATTGGATTGTATCATTTGATGATATCGTGATTTAGAAAAACTAAAACTAAAGGTGTCCTTTCCATGAGGTATAACATAATTAAGACTGGCTGCACGAGTTCCTTTTATACTACCTGATCCACTAAGATCACCTGATAATGACATAGAAAATGTATCATTGGCTCTAAAAACTTGATCAAAAGAGGTAGTAAAGCTACCTTGATATATCCCGGTTGATTCCAGACCACTATTATCAATACTAATCGATCCATATACTGGCTTTTCTTGTTTGATTGATAGCTCAATAACAGATGTACCTATAGCTTTACCTGGGAGTAATTTCATTGTCACGGATTGAGATGATAAACGTTTCATCTGCTCAAGACCTTGTTCAATATCACGGATATTAAGTATATCTCCAGGTCGTACAACTAAGGCAGTTCGCCAAGGTCCATGAGTCGAAGACTCACTATAACGGATATCTTCCACGCGACCAGGTATAACCATTAATTGTAATATTCCATCATTTAAATTTTGTTCTGGAATATAGACTTGAGATGTTACAAACCCCTTATCCAATAATTTACGTTGGAAAGCATTACGAATATTAGTAATATCTGATACAGTTACATTTTTTTGCTCATACTTGCGGGTAAGCTTATTTAGAAAAGATAATTCTTTAGGCATACCATCTAACTGTATTTGTTTAATATAAAAAGACGCACCATTCTGATCAGAAGGTACGTCTATAAGTGCCGGCTCACTAACAACAGTCTCTACACGCTCTTCATCTAAGCGTAAGCTACGTTCTCGTTGAGTATCCCGGTCTTGTTGTAATTGCTCTTGTTGAGCTATAGGTATAATTGGATCAGTAGCCTGAACCATTAAAGGCATAGATAGACTATATATACCTAAACTCAGAAGAACTAAGTGTTTTTTATTCACGAAACTCTCCTATAAACATACTCATATAACACCAATCATGATAAGTTCATGAAATACGTATCATCAGAATAGCATAATTAAAGTTTTGTTGTAAAGTATAAATATATTTCTTCTTTTTAGTTTTATAAAATTAAAGTTCATAATATAATATTCATATATCCATGTTATAGTACCCATTATGATTTATCGTTACGTTTTATACACAATGGAGGTTACCATGAAATTAAAACAACTGATTTTGTCCGGTATAGCCTTAGGGGCGCTTGCTTTCACAAGCGGAGTGGTACAGCCTGTACAGGCGGCAGTCGGTATGGATACACCTGCACCGACGCAGAGTTTAAAAAGACCTGCATCAGTAACGACACAGCATTACATCAATGTAGATGGCCTATTATTGGAGCCAATCGATAAAAAGCCAAATGTTATCTATGTTGACGGTCAACCACTCGTAGCATTACGTCAAGTATCAGAAGCATTAGGTTACAAAGTATCTTGGGATGCACCTACTAAAACAGCATTGATCGACATGAACATTGCTACATTAGCGGTACAACCGGACTCTAAACAAGTCGTGCGCAAGGGTAAATTACAAATCATCAACCTCGATACATCCGAATCTTTACTGCCTGCAGCACGTATGGTAGACGGAATTCTGTATGTAAGTCCGAACGCATTCAAACTCTTGTTAAATGATGTAACTATCAATAAAGACGAAATTTACATCGTTCCACAACAAAGTCAATTGGTCGCTGACGCTAACACGCAAAAAGGCAAACGAAACGGTATCGAAACATTCTTACCGGATCAAGGAGATAAAGTAATTCCATACGAAGAAGAGGAAACCAAAGAAAAGAAACCTCTTATTAAGGTAAAACGAATTAATGCAAAAACGGATACCAAAAACACAGAAGATACTGAATACCAACGTTCTAGCGGATTAAACAGATAATAAAATCTTGCGTATAGCTAAATTCAGTTTAATACCTTATAACTTAAAGATGGCAACTCATCACGCTGATGAATTGCCATCTTTTTATTATTTTTAATACTTTATTATTTTTGATACATTATTATTTCTTGTTGCTTTTTACTTCTCAATGTCTTTTATTGCTTGATGCCTTTAGACATATTATCTAAGCTATCTTTTGCCGAGTCTATACTCCGCTTCAGGTCTTTTATCGATTCTTTCATGTCCGGCGATGTGAACCCAGACGTATCGATGCCCTTTGCTGATTCAGAAGCACTTTTACTATTCTCTTTAGCTTGTTTCATACCATCTTTAATTCGAGCCATATGCGCATCAATTTCATCAAATGACTCATCATATAGAATAAAATTGCTGCCCCCATGGGACGTAATATTAAGCGGCCCCATCGTGAGCTGTCCATCATCGATACGCAGAGCATCCGTAGTGATAGTAGTGATTTTCGTATTTACTTTCACATCGCTAAAGGATAAATGTCGCCCTTTATTGTGAAAGTTTCCCGTAATGCTTTGAATCGGTATCAGCATATAATGACCTTCACCCGACCAGAAGTTTCCCCACACCTCCATGTCTCGAGGTTGGCCTTCGCTTTTAAAGTTCAAATTTGCCGATACAGGCACGAGAAATTCTGGTGCTTTAAGGGCCACACTACTATCTAGATCCTTGGCTACGCCAGTAATTGTATAGGCGCGAGTGTCCAAATTATATACACCTTTAGCCTCCAATTTACCGCTGTATACATTAGCACTAACGTTTTCAAAATTCAAAATACCATCTTGATACGTCACATCTCCTACTACATTCTCAAAGGTAAGTGCAGGGATGCGCAAAATCGGCATCGTTACCCGACCTTTAGCAAAGGGACGGTTAAAATCACCTGTTACCTTTGTAAACAAGGTCATGGCGTCATGAATATTCTCACCAAAGCCTAGAGATGACGGATCCATCCCTTTCACATCAAATTGTAGATCCAGTTGAGGCATGCGATGCTTTAAAACATCCTTTAAGTCTACACGACCTTTTAATACGAGACCATCCCCTATGGCGGTACCACCAAATTTGCCCGTCTCCATATCGATGCGAATGGCCCTCTTACTATCAAGGTCAATTCTAGCGTTTACATCCTTTATCACATAATGGCGATTTCTGTTAAAGACCTCTAACTGACTGTTTCTAAGTCTAATCTTAAGATCTAAATGTTGGCCCTCCCAATTAAAGTTACGTACTTTCTTACCTAGTTCCTCTTGCCGTTCTTGTGTAGTCTTTCTAGGTGCTTTCGAACGGGGTTCTATCTCGTTAATTGGTTTATTTACATCTGGAGATATGGGCGCGAAATCCAACCGATTATTATCGTCTAAATCAATGACTATAACCGCATCATCTAATTCAATGCCCTTGATAGCGGAGGACTTAAAGTTACGTGTCACCACATCCCACATATTGACGCGGACTTTCCCGCTTGGTGCATTGAGCAACTCATGCCCTTCTGGGTCCTTCCAAACTAGCCCGGTAAAAGTCAAAGTTCCCCACGGTGTAGCAGATAAACTTTCAACAGTAACCGTACCGCGCATCATCGTTTGTCGTGTCATAACCTCATTAAAAATAACACCCATTCCACGACTAGCAATGGTTGCTAGTACAAAGACTATAATCGCTCCAATGGCAAGAAAGGCAGCAATGCCTTTTAGGCCTTTCTTATACAATTGTTTATATTTTGTCCAATAAGAACGTATATAATGTTTCATAGCCCTATTATAACATGTTCAAATAACAATACCCATGCGGTGTTAACTGTATCAATCATATTGACCATAAGAAACTCTTTTCCATACAAAAAGCGCCTTGCTCACAGAAAACTCTGCATGCAAGACGCCATTACCTAACTATTTTATAAAAAAAGCAGAAAATTTATAGATTAAAAGTGCACTCACAAATGTAAGTGCACTTTATATATTGCAATAATCAATATTATGCTTTTACTTCTTTACCGTATTTTACAAGGCTTTCAGCTTCAACTTCTTCTTGTGTCCGATAATCTTGAGGAATATTGGACAAGCGAATCCAGCTGCGAACCGCTTCAACTAATACGATAAGAATCATGAGGAACATAGCCGCACTAAATACTACTAGGATCCATTTACCAGCTGGGATATAGCTGTTAAATACATTTTCAAAATCTGCTGCAATAGCAACGATAGCCATTAGGATACATGGAATACCTGTAACCCATGCATAGCGTTTGCGGCCAAGTCGCATGATAACAGTAGTACCTACAGCCAATGTCATAGTACCTAATAATTGGTTAGATACGCCGAATAGTGGCCAGATAATACCGATGTTACCTTGTAGAACTAAGTATCCCCATAAGATACAAATCAAAGCTGCACAACCATATACGCCAGGAGTCCAATGTTGGTCGTTGAATTTAGGATGGAAATGACCTAATAATTCTTGAAGTAAGTAACGACCTACACGAGTACCAGCATCGATCAAAGTCATGATGAACAAGGCTTCGAACATGATACAGAAGTGATACCAGTAACCCATCAAGTGATCCATATTAGGCAATCTGGAGAAGATATGAGCCATACCTACTGCTAAGGATACGGCGCCACCAGGACGGTGCATCAAGTCTTCCCCAACCATTGCAGACAATGCTGGCAATTCATGAACTTGAAGACCTAAGGCTTTAAAAGATTCAACTGTGGAGTTAATAGCGAAATAATCATCTGGATGCAATGCAGTAGCTGCAATCAACGCCATCATAGCGATGAAGCCTTCTGTTAACATCGCACCATAACCGATAGGTAAGATTTCTCGTTCATTAGTAAGCATTTTAGGTGTTGTACCTGTAGCAATAACAGTATGGAAGCCAGATAACGCACCACATGCGATAGTAATGAAGATGTAAGGGAATACGGAACCTTTCAATACAGGGCCGCCGCCATAGATATAAGGAGTAATAGCCGGCATCTGAATTTCAGGCATTACAATGATAATACCAAGTGCCAACGCGCCAATTGTACCGATTTTAAGGTATGTAGACAAGTAATCACGAGGAGCAAGCAATAACCATACTGGCAATGCTGCTGCAAAGAAACCATATACAGCAAGCATAATTTCGATGGTTTGCAAGTCGTATGTGAACCAAGATGCATATTCGCTAGCTGCTATATTTGGCCCATAGACGATAGCTGCGAAGATTAAGGCTACACCAATGATAGTCGCCTCTTGGATTTTACCAGGACGCAACCATTTCAAATAAATACCAATAAAAATAGCGATTGGAATGGTAGCAAATACGGAGAAGAATCCCCAAGGAGAGTTATGCAATGCATTAGCTACTACTACGGCCATACCAGCAAGGGTAATGATCAATAGGAATAAGGTAGCAAGCATAGCACCGAAACCAGCTAGTTTACTGATTTCTTCGCGAGCAATATCCGCAATAGACTTACCATCATAGCGAACGGAAGCGAACAAGATAACCATGTCATGTACAGCACCGGCTAATACGGAGCCAATGAGAATCCATAAGGCACCAGGTAAATAACCGAACTGGGCTGCAATAACAGGACCTACCAGTGGGCCTGCACCAGCAATCGCTGCAAAGTGATGACCAAAGGTTACCCATTTGTTGGTTGGCACGTAATCGTGACCATCATTGTGAACCATAGCTGGCGTTGGGCGATATTGATCCAAGGTCAATACCTTAGCCGCTATAAAAGCCCCATAAAAGCGGTACGCTAAAATTAGAATACACGCGGAGGCAATAACTAAGTAAATACCATTCATAACCATATAAACACCTCCAGTAATCACGCGACATGGAGTATATGAATATTACTGATAAAACCTATGTATCCATGCCACAATGGCTTCCTAAAATGTTAGTACTTACAACATTATTGTATAACTAATCAACAAGGTGTCAATTATTAATTTCTCATTTTGAAAGTTAAGTATAACTATAAAGCATAATAACGGCATTTTCTACCTATGAGATGTCGTTATTATCCTAGATATATTGGTTACTGAATGACTTATTCCTATCTATAATGAAAGATAGCTATATCCCTATTCTCCTGCTGCTCTATAAGTTTTTGTAATAGTCCCAAATGTACGCAACAAATTTAGACCTACGACACCACTTTTTTCAGGATGGAATTGCATTCCATATACTCTACCACGTTCTACAATACCAGGTACATCGATACCATAATTTGCAGTAGATGTAATATATTCAGGATCTGTATCCACATAATAGGAATGAACAAAATACGTATATTGATTGTCTACATTGCTAAAAACACTATCAGGATGATGCACTATATTTTTATTCCAACCCATATGAGGCACGCTAAGACCAAGGTTGCTAGGAATTTCTTTCACCATACCGGGAATAAGGCCTAAACCGGGAGTTGGGCCGTATTCTTCAGACTCTTCAAATAAAAGTTGCATTCCTAGACAAATACCTAATAAAGGAATTTCACGCTTTACTACCTCATGAATGACATCAACTAAACCATGCTCTTTTAGAACTGCCATCGCCGGCGCATATGCGCCTACACCTGGCAAGAGAACGCCATCAGCATCTAGTATGGTCTCAGGATCTGCCGTTAACACTGCATCAAGACCGATATAGGCTAAGGCTTTCTGGACATTGAAGGTATTCCCTGCATCATAATCTATAATGGCAATCATAATACACTCCATTCTATAAAATGAAATCCGATATCATAAAACAAATCTTAATACTATTTATGATATATCTTATGTGGATTAATGCATAAATTCTTTTAATATCTGACGCATAATATCCCCATCTTGAGGCATTGGAATCGTAAGGCGTAACCATCCTTCTCGTTGACCTCGGCGCACTTGATAACCTGATTTGAGCCAAGCATCTGCAAGGCCTTCCGCATCAGGCGATGCAAAGAAGATAAAATTTGCTTCGCTCTTATAGTAGTGAATGCCTAACTCATCAAAGAGGCTTTCCCATTTTGTTCGCTCTTCTGCATTTTGAGAGACCGTTCTCGCCACAAATTCTTGATCACCGAAAGCAGCTTCTGCAGCCACTTGAGATAAGGTATTCAGATTGTACGGCAAGCGAATGGTTTGCATATAATTGGCCAACGCTAAAGGAGTCATCATGTAGCCTACACGGTAGTTGGCAAGGCCATAGGCCTTCGAGAAGGTACGCATGATAGCCACATTAGGAAACTCATCCAAGAGCGCACGTGCCGTAGGAACTGCTACGGAGGTAACAAAATCGATATATGCCTCGTCTATGATAACCAAGGTTTCCTTTGGTACAGCTGCTACAAATTTGCGAATATCTTCAACAGACTCATAGGTGCCCGTTGGGTTATTAGGATTACAGATCCATACGAGGCGTGTCGTTTCATCTACAGCTTTCACGAGAGCAGAAAAATCATACTGCCCCGTTTCAAAATCAGCTGGCACCTCACGGATCTCAGCGCCTTCCACGAGGCCATTCAAGGCATATTCCGAGAAGGCTGGCACGCTTACTACGATGGAGTCACCAGCGGTAATCAATGTTTTATTGACCATGGCGATCACCTCATCGAGACCTGCGCCGATGACGAGTTGCTCAGGTTGCACCTGCCAGTAATTCGCTAACTTCATGCGCAAATCGGTAGCATTACCATCCGGATAGTAGTTGGCATCATTATGTGTTACATAACTAAGGATAGCCTCCCGTACCAATGGCGATGTGCCGTATGGATTTTCATTCGCCGACAAGCGCACCAATCTGTCGATACCAAGTCGCTCTTTCACCGCTGCGGCCGGCTCCTCAGGTATATAGGGTTTCAATGTGCGAATTATCTCTTTCATAGGCTATCCTTTCTATCTATTTTCTTAATGTATATAAACGCGTTTTACCTCATTTTGTGTTTATAAATTCGTCTTAACTCACATAAACGTATGGGTAATCGTAGGAACTCATAACGCGATGTACATTATAAATTTGTAATTTCTGGGCGATCTGTAGTCTTGCTAACAACCCCTTCGCGGCTCGCCAGCTCAGCTTCAATGGCTTCGTAAGGAATATTTTTCTCCGCTAATAACACGAGCAAGTGATATAACACATCTGCTGTTTCGTAAATCAGCTCCTGTGGATCATCATTTTTTGCGGCGATAACGACTTCCGTTGCCTCTTCCCCAACTTTTTTCAAGATTTTATCGAGTCCTTTGTCAAATAAATAATTCGTATAAGAACCTTCCTTTGGCTGTGCCTTACGGTTTTTAATAATTTCGTATAATTCGTTCAGTGTTTGCTGTGCCATGCTTAACTCCGTTCTACTTCATTAAAGAAACAGCTTGTACGCCCGGTATGACAGGCAGGACCTTCAGGCTTAACTTGAATGAGCAAGGTGTCGCCATCACAATCTAGGGCCATGCTCACCACATGCTGCACATTGCCGCTGGTCCCACCCTTATGCCATAGTTCTTGACGAGATCGAGACCAAAACCACGTTTCCTTTGTTTCTAATGTTTTGTGAAAGCTTTCTTCGTTCATCCACGCCACCATGAGAACGTCCTTAGTCTCCGCATCTTGCACAACTGTCGGCAACAAGCCATTTCCTTTTTCAAAATCTGGTTTCATATTCTATCCTTTATTAAAAGTAATCACTAATCCCTTATCCTATGTCAGTTTGTGTATCTATCTCTACATCTGTATTTATGTATGCATTTTATTCTATATCTATATATGTATCTACATCTTTATACGTTTCTATCTCTATCTCTATCTATTACTATTGCTATTACTATTACTATTACTATTTTTATTTCTATTTCTATTTTCTGTTTATCTATAAACAAACTATTTAACTAACTCTGAACATATAGACTAGCAAAGAATTTACGAGAGATAGTAATTGTTTAGATCTATTTTAGCGCACTGTAATTCCGTGAGCTCGTAGTTCTTGTTTGAGTTCAGGAATTTTAACTTCCCCAAAGTGAAATATAGATGCTGCCAGTGCACCAGTAACGCCTGTTTTTTCAAAAAGCTCTACAAAATCTTGCACGGTACCGGCACCACCAGATGCGATGATAGGTACATTTACGACAGACTCTATGGCCTTATATAGTTCAATATCAAAACCGGATTTTGTACCATCTTTGTCCATGCTCGTCACTAGTAATTCCCCTGCTCCACGAGCTACGGCCTCTTTTGCCCAATCTAGCGTTTTCCATTCTGTACGCTTGCGACCGCCGTGAGTATAGGCATACCATTCGCCCGTTTCTTCATCTGTTTTCACATCAATGGCTACCACCATACATTGATTGCCAAACTTTTGAGCCCCTTCTGTGATGAGCTCAGGATTAGCAAGAGCCGCAGAGTTCAAAGATACCTTGTCCGCACCAGCTTTCAGCAAAGCCGTCATATCATCAACACTCTTGATACCACCACCCACGGTGAGTGGCATAAATACTTGTGTGGAGATTTCTTGTACCACATCGCGCATAGTGGTCCGTGCATCAACGGTGGCCGTAATATCTAAGAATACCAGTTCATCTGCCTGTTGCTGCTCATAGGAAGCCGCAATATCTACGGGACTGCCTACGTCTACGAGATTAACAAAGTTAACCCCTTTTTTTACGCGTCCATCATCTACATCTAGGCAGGGAATAATCCGTTTCGCTAACATAAAGCTCCTTTCCATCGAGTGTCACTCAATATAATTCAGCTGTTACGCCCAATACATTTCAACAGTTATACTCAACATATTTCATTGACTATGCACAATATATGTATTGATTATGCACAATATTTCATTGGTCACAGCCAATAATTAATGTAAGAGCATCATAGTCATTTCTATTATTTCTGCTGATTGTACTCGGCGATTTCCTCTAACGTAATCGTGCCCTCGTACAGCGCCTTACCAACAATACTATCCATAACGCCTTTTTGTTCAAGTGATTTAATATCCCCTAGATTACGAACGCCACCAGAGGCAACGATGCGTGCTGTAGGGAATTCTTTTTGTAAATTTCCAAGTAACTCTTCATTGGCGCCCTGCATTGTACCATCCCTGTCTACATCGGTAACGATAAAATACTTTGCGCCCCCTTCAACCATGGCACCGATTAAATCGGTCATGGGCACGTCGGATTGGTCGAGCCAACCTTCAGCGGCAACCTTGCCATGTTTTCCATCTACACCAATAACGATGCGCTCCGCGCCGTATTCAGCGATAACCTGCTTTGTAAGTTCCGGATTTTTAAGTGCTACAGATCCTAAGATAACACGATCTACGCCCAACCCTAGATAGAGGTCAACGGCCTCTTTATCTCGGATGCCGCCTCCGATTTCAAGAATGCCTGTGAAAGCTGCACGCACTGCTTTTACAATGTCTACATTTACAGGCTTGCCCGCCTTGGCACCATCTAAATCGACGAGGTGCAAGGCTCCCACTTTAGCCGCCTCATATTGTTTCGCTTGATCTACTGGATCAGGATTGATGACCGTTTTCTGTGCGAAGTCACCTTTATACAGGCGAACACTGCGCCCATCTTGTAAATCTATAGCTGGAAAAATCATACATTCTCCTTTATTAAATAACGCCCTTTGTAGAGTTAACCCCTTGGATATCCGGATTAATAGTAACTGCTTTGCGCAATGCACGGCCCGTTGCCTTAAACATACTTTCAATAATGTGATGTGTATTGCGACCATATAAATTGCGCACATGAAGGTTCATAGCGGCGCTCATAGCAAGAGCTTGGAAGAAATCCTCCACCAGCTCTGTTTCAAAGTTGCCACCTAAAACCGGCGTACTCCATTCCCCTTGGAAAACGAGGTACGGACGACCGCTCAAATCGATGACAACTTGCGTCAATGCTTCATCCATAGGCACCCACGCATCGCCGTAACGCTCGATACCTGCCTTATCGCCAAGGGCTTTCACCAACGCCTGTCCTAATACAAGACCTATGTCCTCCACAGTGTGGTGAGCATCTACGTATGTGTCGCCCTTTGCTTCTACCACAAGGCCAAATCGTCCGTGTTTAGCGAGTAGCGTCAACATGTGGTCAAAAAAGCCAATCCCGGTCGAGATGGAGCTTGTTTGCGCCCCATCAAGGGTAATTTCTACTGTAATATCTGTTTCTCGAGTGGTGCGTTGCACCGTGCCTGTGCGTATCATAACGACCTCTATACTCCAAATCTATATTTCTAATCTATATTTCCGCTCTATATTTTAAATTTACATATAAATATAGAGGCCAAATATATACCGAATCTATTTTCTACTATTTTGTCCAATATTTTCTCTAATATTTTTATAACTATTTTTCAAAACGTACTTCGATGGCGCGAGCATGCGCTTCGAGCCCTTCCGTACGAGCCAACGTAGTAATGTGTTTTGCCACTTCTTCTAACCGTTCTTTTGTAAATTGTGTGAAAGACGTACGTTTCACGAAATCGTATACGCCTAGCGGAGACGAGAATCGCGCTGTACCGCTAGTAGGCAATACGTGATTTGTACCGCCCAAGTAATCACCCAGCGGTTCAGATGCATAAGCACCAAGGAATACAGAGCCCGCATTTTGAACGAGGCTCATGTAGTTCATTGGGTCTGGCAATTGAATTTCCAAATGCTCTGGCGCCACTTCGTTCATCACCGTGAACATGTCTTCAATGCTGTCCATAACGGCAATATAACTGTTGTTTTCAATGGCTGGACGAGCGATACTTTCACGAGGCAACAATGTTAATTGTCGTTCTACCTCATCAGATACGGCATTTGCTAAACTTTCACTGGTAGTCACCATAATAGCGCGAGCTCGAGGATCATGCTCCGCTTGAGATAACAGGTCAGCCGCCAAGTGAACTGGATTAGCGCTGTCATCAGCGATAACACCGATTTCACTTGGGCCCGCAATCATATCGATATCGACTTGGCCGAATACTTGGCGCTTCGCTGTGGCTACGTAAATGTTGCCAGGGCCTACGATTTTATCTACCTTTGGAATAGTTTCCGTACCGTAAGCCAACGCGGCTACCCCTTGGGCACCGCCCACTTGGTACACCGCATCAACACCAGCCAGTTTTGCCGCACCAAGTACAGCAGGGTTAATGCCATCCTTTTGAGGAGGTGTCACCATAACGATTTCTTTTACCCCTGCGATTTTGGCTGGCAATGCAGTCATGATAATAGTAGATGGATACGCCGCTGTACCGCCAGGAACGTAGAGACCAACACGAGCCAAGGGAATCACCTTTTGACCGCGGATAATACCCGGTGTATCCATGTCCACAAAACCTTGCTCGATTTCACGACTGTGGAATTCTGTAATGTTAGCCTTTGCCTTTAATAATGCGGCTTTCAACTCATCAGATAAAGATTCATAAGCAGCGTCGATTTCCTCTTGAGGCACCTTGAAATCTTCTATGGATACGCCATCAAATTTTTCAGAATATACTTTAAGTGCCGCATCCCCATTTGTCCGAACATCAGCAATGATATCGTACACGCGACGTTCAATTTCCATATCTGTAGTTTGTTGTATATACTCACGTACGATACCGAGCATCGCCTCTAGTGATTCCTTATATATTTTCATCTGTCGTCCTTCTTCCTACTTGAGCTATCAGTATCGCTAGTTAGTTCTATTATTCATTTTCTATTATTTATTCCATATATTAATAGTTTTATCTGCATATTAATAGTTTTATCTACTATTAATCCTAAATCTTACTAGCCGGATATATGATTCACTCTACGTCTTATGTATTAATTGCTTCTGAAAGCTGATCAATGAGTTTAAAAATAGTATTTCTCTTTTGTTTTAAAGCTAATGGATTGGCTACGAGACGTGTAGAAATTGGTTGCAACCAGTCGAAAATTTCTAAATTATTCTCACGCAAAGTTGTACCCGTTTCCGTAATATCTACGATAGCATCAGCTAACCCTACGAGTGGAGCCAGCTCAACGGAGCCTTCAATTTTGATGATTTCTACATCTTGAGCTCCAAAGTATTGTTTTGTAACAGTTGGATATTTCGTACCAATTCGTTGTCGACGACCTTCTTTAGGGTCATAGCCTGCTAAGGACGCTAAAATAAATTGGCATTTACCCGTTTGTAAATCAAGCATTTCATAGCTCGTATCGTCTTGTTCATCTAGAACATCACTACCGACGATACCGAGGTCCACAACGCCGTTTTTCAAATACGTCGTTACATCCGGCCCCTTTGCGAGGATGACCTCCATAAAATCACCCAAAGAAATAATAAGTTTACGTGCCTTATTATGTAATGGTTCACAATCTACGCCACAAGCTTCAAGGAGAGGAATAAAATCCTTTTCTACACGACCCTTCGTAAGAGCGATGCGTAATGTATCGTTATCTTGAACTTTGCTTTCACCTTGCAAGGTAATATCAGTCAACACGTCAATGTTGAAAGCCATCCCAACGGCCGGCATCGGTGTACCATCAAAGCTGGATAACAGTCCGTCATATCGACCACCACTGACGATATATTGAGACACGCCGTCCACATAACCTCTAAAGGTAATGCCTGTGTAATAAGATTGAGGCGGTTCTGTAGACACATCGATGCGAACCTGTTGTCCTGTTTGCTCCACTTGGTTTGCCATGTCTATGAGATTATCTAAAATGCGCTGCGCCGCTGCAGGCAAGATAATTTGGTTCAGCTCATCCTTGATATCTTGAACCGTACCAAATAAACGAGGCCACACATTGAGGAATGGGAACAACGCACTATTTTTAAAGTCAGCAATCAACTCGTTGTAACGAGGTAAATATTTGGTGAACAAAGTCTCGAGGAGTTCTGTTCTTTCATCATCACTGAGCCCTAGTGCATCGGTGATAGCACGAGAGAATCGAGCATCACCAATTTCGAGCAACAAGCTACCACCTAGCTGAGTTTCATTTACCTCTTTAATGATCTTGAAGCACTCTTGCTCTGCCTCAAGCCCATCATAGCCCACCATCTCGATACCACCTTGCGTCACTTGGTTCACATCGCCGCGGTGCTTTTTATTTTTCATGAATACATCGCCCAAGTAATAGAACGTGCGAGGCAATTCAATATTAGTAGTCGCCAAGAAACGACCAATAGGCATAGTCAGATCAGGACGAATTACGACGGATGCTTCAGAACTATCCATGAATTCGTACATATGTTGACCGCGCCCCATTGCATAGCCATTGAATACATCTTTGTACTCTACGAGAGGCGTAGAAATCTTTGTGTATTGACGATTTCGACAAAGACCAAGTACATATTGACTCACATCATCCTTACGCTCTGCTATGATCCCTATATCATCACGGAAACCAGTAGGTAATTGCTGCTGTACCATCGTAAACATCCTTTCTATCAATTCATTTATATCATTTCTCATATTTTTGAAAGCTATATATCATCTGTATTAACCATTTAAGTTATATGACGGTTTAAGTCATCTAGCTATTCAGTTTATTATGAGAAAAAATTTACCTATATCGATGCTTTTCTATTTTATCGCTTTACTTTATTAAAGTATGAAATTATAATATAACGGTTCTATAGAATTGTCAATAGAACCGTTATAATTTCATGTATTTACTATAATAATGATTTGATGCTATCCCCAAACGTTTTCTATATCTGCCACGCTATGTGCATCAGATCCCAATACAAATGGTACCCCAATGATAGCAGCCATGCCTTGAATGAAGCGGCTTGGATACATTTCACGGCAGTCTGGTTTAAAGAAGCCGCTCATGTTGTAGTCTAGTTCGCGACCTTGAACGCGCATAATATGCAAAATATCGCTCACCACCTGCGCATTGCGACGATCTAAATGACGTTCAAATCCAAAGTGATGTTGGTATTTCTTAATCAAATCAAAGTGACCAATACGTTTAGGTGTATATTCACCGAGATCAGCACGCACGGCTTGGCGCACTGTGGAATAATACTTGTAATATAACTCATATTGCTTTTCAATCCACGGCCCGAAGCCTTTCTCAAATTCTTCAGGACTGTAGTCTAAGCAGTAAAAGGCATTATTAACGCCTTCCATAAAGTGAACGGATAAAATATTATCATCCGTCAACGGACCGTAGCGATCTAAGAACTCTTGAATATCTGATTCAAAGCCCGGAATATAATCGACTTCAAAGCCGAGAGAGATATCGATATGTGTGCCATACGCACGTTGTAATTGACGACCCAGCTCTAAATAGGCATCAACTTGATTCAATTTCAAAGACGCTGTATCATAGGCCTTTTTATCACCACCGTATTCTGCAGCAAAAGCTGTTGGCAATGGTGCATGTTCTGTGAGGCATACCTTTTCTATACGTAACTCGATGGCCTTTTCAATCATCATCGCAGTTCGGTCCCCACTACCATGTGGACACAATTCCGTATGTACATGACCGTCTACGAGACGGCTGCGATACTTACTGTATCCAACAAACTGCCTTTCGTCTTTCATACTCATTCAATCACCCCTATTCGCCCTACCCCTTGGCGAATCCTTATCTATAATCTATACATCATTAGTATAACGTATTAATATCTATGTTTTCCTATACTAATTATTATACCAATAATGCGTATGTTTCGGTATCCTGATATTTACCATGTTTGAATCCCACTTGCGGCGTTAACCCACAATAGATAAACCCAAATCGTTCATGTAGCGCTGTGCTTGCTGCATTTCCTGCAGTAATGACAGATACCACGGTGTGTAATGTTTCCGTTTCTTTCGCATGGTCTAATATATGAGCCATTAATTTAGACGCCACACCTTTACCACGATACTCTTGATGGATATAAATAGATAATTCTACGGTACTTTTAAAAGCATCCTTTGTTCTATATGGTGAGAGCGATGCATAGCCTACCACAACATCGTCCATAAGCCCTACAAAAATGCAGTGCTCAGACGTTTTATGCGCATCAAACCACTCCTGCCACTCTGGCAATGTACGAGGTTCAAGATCAAGTGTGGCTACACCATTTGCAACCTCGTAATTATAAATATCTAAACAAGATACTACATCATCCTGTGTAATTGGGCGTATTACTAATTCACTCATAAGAATTCCTCAAAAAGTTGGTTGTTCTATATATAAATTAACCACTTATATCTATTATAAAATGATACAATAAAATCACCTCCAGAAGAAAGGAGGTGTTATATTGGAGGCGTTATTTTGTACGCTTTGGGGTACCTTGCTTGCCCCTCTTATTGTGTCCTTAGTTGTTACTACCTATAGCTATTGGTTACAAAATAAGAGTAAAAAATAAGCAAGAAAAAGGACGAGCGGCAACTCGTCCTTTTTGTTATATTGTAGGTAATTTTGTACGCTTTACTACCTATCTGTAGTATAACATAAATAGATTTTTTTACAAGATATATCCTTGATTAATCAAAGATTAAGCTACAATAGCAAACAGAGCAATTGTTACTACTACCAGTACTGAAATGACACCGTAATCAATTGTTTTCAATCCTACAGAGGCTGCAAAGCTATGTGTCGGTCCACCGAAGCCACGTAGTTCCAATGATAACGCCATTGTTTCAGAGCGTCCCAAGGATTTTAGCAATAATGGTTGGATAACGGATACATAAGATTTGATGCGTTTAATAAAGTTGCCTTCTAGAGATAATCCACGGCAAGCTTGTGCCTCTTGTACAGCATGACTTTCAGCAATAAAGTCAGGTACGAAACGAAGCGCAGCAGTAAACATAAATGCATATTCGTAAGGAATTTTGCATTGTTTTACGAGTGCTGCTGTAAGATCTTGCAATTTTGTAGTTGCCAACAGACAAATGAATACAAGTGTCATAGCAAGCATACGTAAGCCAGATACTATGGCAGAAGTTACATCGCCACTACCGATGAATTGGACGAGGCCAAGGAATACCGCAAAGCTAGTTAATGCCAACACCGCTTTGTGTTGTTTGAATAACAAACCCGCTACAAACAATACACCCAGTTCTACTACGACTAATACCAATAGAGATACCCAGTCGCGCAACAGGATGGCCCACACGGATACGGCGAGGGTCATCAAGATTTTTGTTAATGGTACTAAACGTTCCATATGTCCCTCCTATTTTCCGCTCAACTGAGCCACTAACTTAGATTTCAATTCATCCATAGATTTGCAATAGCCCAAGGATGGTACCGCTAGTGAAAGTTCCACACTTGGCGGTTTCGTAAGGCCTAAATCTTGCAATTCATCCGTAGACTTTTTGAATAATTCTTCTGGACTGCCATCAAAGGCTACGGTTTGGTTGCCCATGATGATAGCACGGCTACATTCGCTAGCCATGATTTCCATATCATGAGTAATGAGAAGGATCGTGATACCTTCCGCATTGAGCTGACGCAATAATGCTAATAGCTCTTTTGTTTCCTTACCATCTTGACCACTTGTTGGCTCATCAAGAATGAGGATTTTAGACTTCATAGCCAACGCGGAAGCAATGGCTACGCGTTGCTTTTCACCACGGCGCAATGTCGGAGGGTATGCTTCACGCAAGTGAGCAATACCGGTACGTTTCAATACTTCATCAACGATGCGTTTCACTTCGGATTTAGTGCGACCCAAAGACTCAGGACCAAAGGCCACCTCAGTGGCTACAGTCGGTCTAAACATTTGACGATCTGGCTGTTGGAATACATAGCCGATAAATTGCCCCCGTTTAGACGGCGGCATGGACGTAATGTCCCTACCGTTATAATACATGCGGCCTTCGCTAGCCTTTTCGAGACCTACGAGTAAACGAGTTATGGTCGTTTTACCGCAACCATTACGACCACCGATGGCGATATATTCGCCTCCTTCGATGGTGAAAGTCACGTCTCGGAAAATATCTACGGATGGCACATAGCCAAAGCGGATGTTTTCAACCTTAAGCATGAGCGCCACCGTCCTTTCCTGGTACATCATCAACACGTTGAATAGGTTGTTTTTCTACGGTCGTAGTATTTGTTTGATTTCCTGTGGAGTTGCTTTTACCATGCACCTCAGTTTGGATGGCATGCGCCATTTCAATTTGGTGCAAGCCCTTAATAGCAGACTCGATGCTGAGCCAAGGTTCATCACTGTGGAAACCGGCTTGTTCTAGTTCCATATAGGTTGTAAATACAGATGGCAATGCATCAACATGAATATTGTGTTCGTACATGTAACGAAGCGTAGTAGGTACATCATCGTCACAAGCGATAGAGCCATTCACCATGAGGGCCATGCGGTTTGCATACGGCAATACAGCATGCAAGTCATGGTCGATAACGACAACGGTGATACCGTGTTTTTGGTTCAAGTCACCTACGAGGCGATATAATTCGGCGGTCCCATCTGGATCGAGGGAGCTAGTCGGTTCATCAAGAACAAGTACAGTTGGGTTCGTAGCCAATACGGAAGCGATAGCCAAACGTTGGCGTTGACCACCAGATAAACTTGTAATCTTGCGGTCTTCTAATCCCACAAGACCAACTTGTTCAAACACCTCTTGAGAGCGAAATGTAATCGTTTCACGATCATAACCACGGTTTTCCATGGCAAAGGCCACTTCTTCACGAACCGTCATCGTTACGAGCTGTGTATCGTAATCGGCGAGAACTACACCGATATGGTTCGCTAGTTCTGGGATTTCCATTTGTGTAGTCGCATGACCATCTACAAAAACCATGCCTTCTAAGCGTCCACCATAGAATTTAGGAACCGCACCTACCATCGCCATACAAAGGGTACTTTTACCACAACCTGCAGGACCAGTTACCACTAAGAAGTCACCATCATGTACATCGAGATTGATGTTTTCAAGGGATGGTGTAGTTGCCTTTGGATGATAGTAATTTACGTGCTCAATAGAAATCTTAGCTTGGCGCTCAGGCAAGATTGTCAAGTGACTATGATCGGAGCCCAATTCCTCTGCACTTGGCAACATGCCCCGTTTAGAAAATAAACGTTGCGCTGGAATGTATAAAATCGGCGTAATGGCACCGTTCAAAGCACCTACGATAAGAACCATTGGCCACATACCGTACATATACACATTGTCTGGTAAACCCAGAACTTGCCACAAAATGGTAACGAAGATACCGCCAGATACAACGGTCGCCAAGAATCCAGATAAGATTGGTGTCAAATCAAAGCCCCCAATTTTACGGAACTTCATGGACAGCATAGCGCGCGTCACGAGAGCAGCCGTCAAAGCACCACCTGGTTCGGACAACAAGTTGCCATATGGGAATGCGGACTTCGACGTCAATACGTTGATGAGGGCTGCTACTAGGCCAATCCCCAAAGTTTGACTCAAACTAGGACGAGTCAATAAAATAGCTACGCAGTACGTAGCAATCGTCCAGTTCGGCGTTACCCCAGCCACACTAGGGCTCACCAAATGCAAAATCGTGCCCAATGCGAGCATCAATGTGCTGACAGTAACCCATCTAAACTGGCCACCCTGCACATGCGTGTACACAAGATCTTGAATCCGTTCCATAATAGCCTCATTTCTATAAAAATATATATGGATTTATTTTATCATTCTTCGAGAATTTGTGAAAGCCTAGACCGCATCAGCACAGTATATCAAACTCATATCACACTTTTTTGTCACATACTTATGATATAATGCATGCAAATACTTATATCAAAAAAGATTAACACTAATTTTGATAGCTAAGATGGTAAATCTTAAAATTTACCTAATCAATATATTTCATATAGTCTACAAAGAAGGTTCATCATGGCACAAGCATTAATCGTAATCGATATACAAGAAGGCTTAGTTAACGAAAATCCTTACGATGCAAAAAGGCTTATCGCAAATACAAAAGCAATCATTCAACATTTCAGAGATCAAAATATAGAAGTAATTTTTATCAGACACTCTGAAGATGAAGGTTTATTGGCAACAGGCAATGATAATTGGCAAGTCTATCACGAATTAAAACCTCAAAAAAACGAAAAGATCTTCAATAAATATTACAACAGTATATTCAAAGATACTGAGTTAAAGGAATATTTAGATAGCAAAAGTATTACCGATTTAACATTCGTAGGAATGCAGGTGGAATATTGCATTGATACCTCTGTGAAAGTAGGCTTTGAATATGGTTATAAAATCACCATTGTCGAAGATGCTATCTCAACCTTTGACAATGAGCATCTACCAGCAGATAAAATCCTATCCTTTTACAAAGAAAAAATTTGGCAAAATCGATTTGCGCAGCTGAAAACAACAAAAGAAATTTTAAGCATCAATTAAATTATGAAAATCTTATAAAGATTTCTATAATTTTTCTCACCTATTTGTCATATATGTATGTTAAAATTTCATTAAATATTTATGCCCGAACATAGGAGGTCTTTTTTATGTATAAGTATATTACGATTTTAGGAGCTGCGGGCCAAATAGCTCAAAAGTTGACTGCTACACTATTAACATATACAGATATGCACATTACATTATATGGTCGTCAGTTGAAAACACGTATACCTCCAGAGATTATCGACCACGAACGTGTTACAGTGATTGAAGGTTCATTCCAAAATCCTGGTAAATTAGAGCAAGCTGTAACAAATGCGGAGGTTGTATTTGTAGGTGCTATGGAGTCTGGCAGTGATATGGCTTCCATCGTGAAAGCATTGAGTCGCAAAAATATACGTCGTGTTATCGGTGTTTCCATGGCTGGCCTTTCTGGTGAATTCCCTGTAGCACTTGAAAAATGGACCTTCGATAACTTGCCTATTAGCTATGTTCAAGGTGAGCGTCAAGCTCGTAACGTATTGCGCGAATCCAATTTAAATTACACTATTTTGCGCCTCACATGGCTTTATAATGATCCGGAAAAAACCGATTACGAACTCATCCCTGAAGGGGCTCAATTCAACGATGCCCAAGTTTCACGCGAAGCTGTGGTAAAAGCCATCTTTGATATCTTACATGCAGCGGATGAAACTCCTTTCCACCGCACAAGCATCGGCGTAGGTGAGCCAGGTACACACTTCGATAAACCAAGCTTTCACTAATATATAACTATAATTAACAATAAAGGCCGGATAGACTATGAAAATAGATAAAAGCTACAGTAATACAATAAATATTAACGATACTACAACTAATATTTTACAAACTAAGATAGATATATTATCTGCTCTTGTAGAAGGCCAAAATGATATCATTCAAGGACGTATTCTATCTTTAGAGAAATCCTTTGATAGTATAGACCAAATGTTAGATAAAATATAAATAGTATAATATATTAATTCTATAATAATAAGGTATATCCAAAATTTAAGAGTACATTTTTACTCATGTAACATAGATTTTGGATATACCTTTTTTATTCCTACATTTTATAGATATTTATATAGATAAACTCGTGTATTTACGCTATACTAATAAATAATTAGTATATACTATAGGTATGTGAAAGCAAATGCCTCTTTGATTATCAATTATATTTATATATGCAACTTACTGTATAAAACACTCTAAGTTTTATGTATAAAAATAAATGATAGTCATTTTTAGTCCCAGTTAGGGCAGAGGCGAATTAAGGAGTTATTATGAATCGCATTGTTGTTATTGGCAGTTGCAACATGGATATTGTAGTCCTCGCGGACAAACGCCCTACTGCAGGCGAAACAATCATGGGCAACGAATTGCACATCGCCCACGGTGGCAAAGGTGCTAACCAAGCGGTAGCAGCTGCCCGTCTAGGTGCAGAGGTTACCATGGTTGGTTGCATCGGCCAAGATGCTTACGGCCAAATGATTGTAGATAATCTAAAAGAAAATCATATCAATACGGACTACATCGTCACTGTTCCAGATACAACAACTGGTACGGCTCACATTACATTGGCGGAAGGTGATAACAGTATCATCGTTATCAGTGGCGCAAATGTTAAGGTAGATCAATCGGTAGTGGATAATGCTTGGTCAGCTATCGAGCAGGCGGATCTCGTAATGGTTCAAAACGAGATTCCTATTCCAACGATCGAATACATCGTTCGTCGTTGTCACGAGGCTAATGTGAAAGTCCTCTTAAATCCGGCTCCAGCGGCAGACCTCAATCCTGAGTGGTTAGCATTGGCAACCTATATTACGCCAAACGAACATGAGCTTTCAGCGCTTTACCCTAATCAATCTACAGAGGAAACATTGTTAGCTAACGAAAATAAAATCATCGTCACCCTCGGTAGCAAAGGCGTAGGCTACGCTGACAACGGTGAAATCCACACCGTATCCGGTTTCAAGGTGAAACCCGTAGATACAACAGGTGCAGGCGATACCTTCAACGGCGCCTTTGCAACAGCCATCGTTAATGGTAAAAGCTTAGCCGATGCGTTGAACTACGGCAATGCAGCTGCGGCCCTCTCCATCCAACGTTTAGGTGCCCAAGGTGGCATGCCTACGAAGGACGAGGTCGCTGCATTCTTGGCAGAGAATTAACCTATTGAATAGAAAAAGGAGTTATCTATGCAACGACACGGCATTTTAAATAGCCATATCGCTAAGGTTCTTGCAGATCTCGGCCATACAGATACGATTTGTATTGCTGACTGTGGTTTGCCAGTACCTGAAGGTGTTCAAAAGATTGACTTAGCCTTAGATTTTGGAGTACCAAGCTTTGAACAAGTGGTCTCCATCATCGCTAAGCATATGAAATCCGAAGCGATTCATGTAGCAAAAGAAATTAAAGAAAATAATCCTGAAGCTTATGACTTTTTGGAGTCTACCTTCCCATCCAATCAATACGAATGGATTAAGACGAGCCACGATGCTTTCAAAGAAGCAACCAAACAATGCAAATGCATTATTAGAACTGGTGAAGCATCTCCGTATGCGAATATTATCTTGCGCGCCGATTGTATCTTTAGTGATCGTCCCTAGAGCAATAGATTAACCAACTAGTTTTATAAATGAAGCATCCGAACTTGTAATTTTACCAGCTTGGCTTGCAAAAATTAACTAATTATCAAATCTATTACATACATCAAGATTACATACATTAGAAATACTTTCACCAGTCATATAGGAGTAGTTATGGAAATTGTTATGTCAGGCATTGCAAAGGCCTTTGGTACGAACCAAGTGCTGCGCGATGTAAGTATTACCCTCAAGGAGGGCGAGGTTCACGCCTTGATGGGCGAAAACGGGGCCGGCAAGTCCACCCTCATGAATATCCTTACGGGCATTCACAAGGCAGACGCTGGCACAATCACCATCGATGGCGTAGAGCGCACCTTCCCGAACCCGAGAGAGGCTGAGCTAAACGGTGTGGCTTTTATCCACCAAGAGCTCAACATTTGGCCAAATCTAACATTGTTAGAAAATCTATATTTAATGAGACCAAAGCGCAATAAATTTGGTATGCTCGATAAAAAGGCGATGCTCGCCGAGGCAGAAAATACATGCCGCGAGTTGGGTATCGAATTGCCACTCACAACGGAGGCAGGTCTTTGCTCCGTTGGTCACCAACAAATGACGGAAATTCTTCGCATCTTGATGTTAGATGCCAAGGTTGTCATCATGGACGAACCGACAGCAGCCCTCACAGAGCGTGAAACGGCGACTTTGTTCAAAATGATGCGCAAAATGAAAGCCCGCGGCGTGGCTATCGTATATATCTCTCACCGTATGGAAGAGGTATTTAGCGAATGTGATACAATAACAGTTATGCGTGATGGTCACACCATCATTACAAAACCAACTGCTGAAATTTCTGTAGACGAAGTTGTACGTCACATGGTAGGCCGTTCTATTGACGAGTTCTACCCTGCTCGCACCACAACACCAGGCGAAGTGGTAATGAGCGTAGACAACCTTAAACCTGAAGGGTTCGACAACGACATTTCCTTCTCCTTACGCAAAGGTGAAATTCTCGGCGTCGCGGGCCTTATGGGCGCTGGCCGTACAGAAATCATGCGCGCCATCTTCGGTGTAGACAAACACAATGGCGGTACCGTAACAGTTAACGGCTCCGTTCTGAACTGTAAAAAACCAGAAGATGCCATCAAAGCTGGCATTGCTTTCATTACAGAAAATAGAAAGAGCGAAGGCTTGATCCTCGATTTCTCCATCGGTTCCAATATTACATTGCCAAACCTTGGCGAGATTTGTCCATCTCACGTATTGGATAGCGGCAAGCTCAATTCCTTTGCTGACGAATTGTCTAAAAAACTAGGCGTTAAAACACAATCTATTCACGAATCGGCATCGTCCCTATCCGGTGGTAACCAACAAAAGGTGGTTATCGCGAAATGGGTTGGTAAAAAGCCATCCATTATCATCATGGATGAGCCGACACGCGGTATTGATATCGGTGCGAAACGTGATATTTATGATTTAATGAACGAATTAACGAACGATGGTGTGTCCATTATCATGGTGTCCTCTGAGTTACCTGAAGTGCTGGGCATGAGCGACCGTGTTATGGTCATTCATGAAGGTCGCGTAGCAGGTATCTTGGACCGCAGCGAAGCAACACCAGAATCGATTATGACATTAGCTACAGGAGGACAATAATGGACAGCAAAGCTCTACAATATGTAAAAAAATTAGGCCCTCTCATCGGTCTCATCCTATTATTTATCATTATCTCTGTCATGAATGACAGTTTCCTTGAATTCTCTAACTTGCGTAACTTGTTGCGCCAAGTATCCATCAATGCGATCATCGCCTTTGGTATGACCTTCGTCATCTTAACGGGCGGTATCGACTTATCCGTTGGTTCCATCCTCGCCCTCTCCAGTGCAGTAATGGCCAACCTCATCGTAACTGGTACTGACCCTGTATTGGCTATCGTATTAGCTGCCGGTGCAGGCCTTGTATTGGGCGGTATTAACGGTCTCGTTATTACCTATGGCCGCGTAGCTCCATTTATCGCTACCTTGGCAACCATGACAATCTACCGTGGTGCGACGCTAGTATTTACTGACGGTAACCCAATCTCCGGCCTTACACAAGATCCTCTATTCCACGGCTTTGGCCAAGGGGATATTGCAGGCCTTCCAGTTCCAGCGATCACAATGTTCCTAGCTTTCATCATCCTCTGGTTCGTATTGAGCCGCACATCTTTAGGCCGTAAAACATACGCCGTAGGTGGCAGTGAAAAAGTTAGTTACATTGCTGGTATCAAGATTGACCGCGTTAAAATCTTCGTGTATGCCTTGACTGGTATGCTCTGCGGTATCGCAGGTGCAATCATCACTTCTCGTCTTAACTCTGCACAACCTACAGCAGGTGCAGGCTACGAACTTGACGCTATCGCGGCGGTAGTTCTTGGCGGCACAAGCCTAGCTGGTGGTCGTGGTCATATCGTTGGCACACTCATTGGTGCCCTAATTATCGGTACCCTCAACAACGGGTTAAATATTCTCGACGTTTCCAGTTTCTATCAACAAGTCGTAAAAGGTATTGTTATTTTACTGGCTGTTCTTGCAGACCGCAAGAAAGCTTAGGAGGTTCCTATGAAAAAACTATTGTTACTGTTGGCGATGGCTATCATGGTTATCGGTCTTGTAGCAGGCTGTGGTAAAAGCGCTGATAACGGCGGCGACAAAAAATCCGGCACGATCGGCTTCTCTGTTTCCACATTGAACAACCCATTCTTCGTAACTATGAAAGAAGGCGTTGAGGCTCAAGCTAAAGCGCTTGGTCTAAAAGTTAAAATCGTTGATGCTCAAAACGACCCTGCAAAACAAGCAAACGACATTTCTGACTTGCTTGAAAGCGGCGTTTCTGTATTAATCATCAACCCTGTAGACTCTGCAGCTATCTCTACTTCCGTAGAAGCAGCAAATGCTAAAAACATTCCTGTAATCACTGTTGACCGTTCTGCTGACAAAGGCAAAGTAGTGGCTCACATCGCTTCCGATAACGTAAAAGGCGGCGAAATGGCAGCTCAACTTATCGTCGATAAAGTTGGCAAAGCTGCGAAAGTAGCTGAAATCGAAGGTATCCCTGGTGCTTCCGCAACGCGTGAACGCGGCCAAGGTTTCCATAACGTAGCTGACAAAGACTTAACAGTAGTAGCAAAACAAAGCGCTGACTTCGACCGTACAAAAGGTTTGAACGTAGCAACTAACATCTTGCAAGCTAACCCAGACGTACAAGCTATTTTCGCTCATAATGACGAAATGGCATTGGGCGCTATCCAAGCAGCTAAATCCGCAGGCAAAACAATCTTCATCGTAGGCTTCGACGGTACTGCTGACGCAGACAAAGCTGTTAAAGACGGCACATTGGCTGCAACAATTGCGCAACAACCAGACCAAATGGGTAAAATTGCTATCGATACAGCTCAAAAAGTTATCAAAGGCGAAGCTGTAGAAGCTAAAATCCCTGTAGATCTTAAAGTTGTTACAAAATAAGTGTATATAGAAACTGGGTACAAAAAAGAGTCGCATCTTAAAGACGCGACTCTTTTTATTTATTCATGTGGCGTCGTATACGTAATGTTTTGCGCTTCGTAGCTTTCACCATGGGCCAATACGTGAACGATGGTTTCTAGTGTAGCGCGTACTGTTTCAACAGCCATGCTCGGTTGATCTGGCTTGTTTACCACTTGAGATGGCAAGTACGGAATGTGCATGAACCCTACCTTAATACCACCCTTTTGAGCCGCATAGTGAGATACGCCGTACATGATATGATTACATACAAAAGTGCCTGCCGTATTGGATACTTTTGCAGGGATACCCGCTTGATGCAACGCATTAACGATGTTTTTAATAGGTAGTGTGGCAAAGTAAGCACTAGGGCCATCAGCTACAACGGGTTCGTCCGTCGGTTGATTGCCTCCATTATCTGGGATGCGGAAATCATCGCAGTTGATGGCTACGCGTTCAATTGTAATGTCTGGTCGGCCACCAGCTTGACCTACACAGAGAATAAAATCAGGATTACATTTTTCTGCAGCCTCTATTGCTGTTTTTACAGAATTATAGCGCACAGTAGGTACCATCTGAGTAACTACTGTATAGTCCCCATCTGTATACCCTTCCATCGTTTTTACAGCTTCCCACGCAGGATTGATACTTTCACCACCGAAAGGATCAAAACCTGTAATCAAAATCGTTTTCATCATATTACCTCGTAACAATATCAATTAATACCGAAGATTTAAATAGATCAAATAAAAAAGTATTGTATGTATCAATACCATCAATGTAAAAGTTTCTAAAAACTGCAATTATCTCAATATTATAAATGCATTATTCTTAAAATATGTAAACACCTACTATGTATTATAAGAAATAGTACATCAATAGAATGTTCAATGTCAGCATCACAATAGCAACAGGAATTTGCGCTTTAATAACGCCGTACGTATCCTTCATTTCAAGAAGCGCCACAGGCACGATATTGAAGTTTGCCGCCATCGGGGTCATCAACGTACCGCAATAACCAGCGAGCATAGCGATAGGTCCGATAATAGCAGGGTTAGCACCATGGCCTACAACGAGCATAGGAACTCCAATAGCACTCGTAATCATTGCAAAGGCTGCAAAGGCATTACCCATAATCATGGTGAAGAAAGCCATACCGATGCAGTACGCCACAACAACGAGGAACACATTATCTGCGGGCACTATGCTAGCTACCATACTAGAAATCAACTTACCTACCCCTGCGAGGTTAAATAAGTAACCAAGAGCCGCTAACAATTGGGACAAGATAGCCGTCCAGCCGATCGCATCGAGAAGGCGACGACCTTCATGGAAGCTTTGTGTTACCTTTGCTTTTGTAATATATAAAGCCACGCACAAGGCGATAATGGAGGCAATAGCAAGACCTACAAGGGCGCCGAGTTTCGTAAAAAACCCAATGATAAACGTAATAATTCCAACGAGCAATGCAGGAATAAAGATAACATTGCCTATGCGTAATGCTTCAAGTTTTTTGAAGTCCACAGCAGATTCAAAGTAATTTCCCTTGCCAAGCTGTTTGAACAACACGATGGCAGCCATCGCAATTACGAGCCATCCGTTAATCTCTTTAGACAAATAAGACCCAAAAATAAAGGAAATCCCATATAAAAGCCAGAATAAACCAGTACCTATCCGATGTTTATGCTCTTTATCAAGGAAGGATTGTATAGAGAAGATAACTAAAATGATACCAATGAGAAGGTATACATAGTCTAAGGGCTGCATTTTATATAATAATTCCAACATATTATTTGCCCTCCTTCGCTAGTTCTTCCGGTGTTACAAGAATATTTAACTCATTAGGCACCAATTTACCAGCTTTCATATCGGCCTCGTCTTGAGCTACGCTAGATTGAATCGTTTTATCGAAAACAAAGAAGCGAATAACGCTAACTACATAGGCACATACGGCCGTTGGCACTCCATAAATTACCATATCTGTAAGTTCAACGGTATATCCAAGTTGCTCCATCACGCCTTTGATCAATAAAAGCCCACCTGCTGCTAAGAACAGATTTTGACCGAAGAAGTTACCAAGATTATCAGTAGATGCTGCTACACCACGGATTTTATCAAGTGTACGTTGAGATATAGGTCGCCCTTGTGCTACAGCGGCTTCACTCATTGGAGAAATCAAAGGACGAACCATGGCTACTAGACCAGACATACTGATGCCAAGTGCTACCGTCACTTGACGAACGAATAGGTAAATCATAAAAATACGCCCCGCCGTTGCAGCGTGAATCTTGCCAATCAAAATTTCTGCCCGTTCACGCAAACCGTGCCGTTCCATAATACCAATGACGGGAAGGACTAAGGCAAATAAGGACATATAACGATTCTTAACAAAAGCCTCCCCAATGGCACCAACGATATCGTTTATGCTAAGACCTGCCGCAAGGCCCGTTACAAAGCCTGCTGCAATAACCACCAATAGAGCATTAAAGCGTAGCATCAATCCGATGACCATCACTAAAATGCCTGATAAAATCAACATATGGACACATCCTTTCTTTAAATTATCCATAACCGCATATAACTGCAAAGATGCATTATATGTATATATTATATAACAAATAGTAATAATCTTGCATAAGAAAAAGCCTTGTATCTAATTTTTAGTGAATGACAACGATCAACAACCGTACCCGCAAATCACTAAGATAGATTACAAGGCTTTTATTCAGTTAATTTAACTCTTTTTTGAATAATATAGTAGTATGTTGTTTTCCTCTAAAATGAACCTTATCATACGCAGTAAATCCAAAGGATTCATACA
>NZ_CAUVFT010000012.1:0-64343 GCF_963551295.1 uncultured Veillonella sp. | reverse complement strand
TAATTCCTGTAGAATTTGCTACTGTTAAATCTGGTAATGTAACACGTGGTCATCGCTTCTTAGGTGCTGATGAAATCACTATCAAAAATGCATCATCCTATTTAGACACATTAAAAGAAAACTATGTTATGGTTGATCAAGACGCACGTCGTGAATTGATTTCCAAACAATTACATGATATTGCAGCTTCTAAAAATGCATCTATCGTTTGGGATGATGATTTATTAGAAGAAATCAACTATCTTGTTGAATGGCCTACAGCATTGTGTGGTGGCTTTGAAGAGTCCTACTTGGCACTTCCAGATGCAGCTATCATTACACCTATGAAAGACCATCAACGCTACTTCCCATTGGTTGACCAAGATGGCAAATTATTGCCAATGTTCTTAACAGTTCGCAACGGTTCTGATCATTCTATCGAAGTGGTTCAAGCTGGTAATGAACGCGTATTGCGCGCCCGTCTTGATGATGCTAAATTCTTCTTCAACGAAGACCGCAAGAAATCTCTTATTGACCGTCAAGATGGTTTGACTAAAATCGTATTCCAAGAAGGTCTTGGTAACTTAGCAGATAAAACTGAACGTTTACTTAAATTAGGCCGTGTATTCGGTGAAGAATGTGGCTTGCACGAAGATGCAGCTGTTGTATTAGAACGCGCTACAGAGCTTGCTAAAACTGACCTTACAACAGGTATGGTTACAGAGTTTACTGAATTACAAGGTGTAATGGGTAAAGAATACGCTTTACTTGATGGTGAATCTTCTGAAGTAGCAGAAGCTATTTTCGAACAATATTTACCACGCTTTGCAGGCGATGTATTGCCTCAAACAGAAGCAGGTAAAGTATTGTCCATAATCGATAAAGTAGATAATATTGTAGCTACTTTCAGCCGTGGCTTAATACCTACAGGATCTCAAGATCCATATGCATTGCGTCGTCAAACAATTGGTATCTTGAACATCTTGCTTGGTAGCGAATGGAATATCAGCCTGCGTCCAATCTTCAAAGCATCTATGGAGTTATTGAATGTAGCTGCTGATAAACAAGAGGAATTGCTTAACCAAGTTGAAGAGTTCTTCACACTTCGTTTGAAAAATATTTTCCTTGATCGCGAAGTTCCTCATCATGTGATCGACTTGTTGTTGTCTAACAATGAATTATCCGTTGCTGATGCTGAAGGTCTTGTAAATGCATTGTTAGCTAACCGCATCGATGAAAACGTTGAACTTGTTCAAGCTTATACTCGTATGTACAATCTTGTAAAAGATGTGGAATATACTGGTGTTAATAGCGATTTGTTGGAAGAAGATGCTGAAAAAGAATTGTTCGAAGCTGCTTCTAAAGCATCTGAAGCAAGTAGTGCTGCTTGGGAAGCTGGCGATTATGATGCAGTCGTGGCAGTTCCAGCTACTTTAGTTCCAGCCATCAACAAATTCTTTGAAGATGTAATGGTTATGGATAAAGATGAAGCTATTAAAGCTAACCGTTTACAACTCGTTCGTTTAGCATACAGTGTAATGGCTATTATTGGAGATATTAGCTCATTAAAATAATATATTATAGTAATAATTTAAATTTTTACAATGATATACAAGAGAAGAGGTACCATGCGTACCTCTTTTTTGCTTTTACGAAGAATATGCAAATTTTATGCAGGATTTTTAGAGACTATAGCGAATACTTTATAATATACAAAGTTGTATGAGGAGATAGATGATTATGAATCATGATGAATTATATAAAGCCTTATGTAAGGTGCCAAGCGGCAAAGAAAAGTCTCGTGATAGAATTATTATTGAATTATATATGCGTTCTCAAGGAGCATCACAAAAGCAGTTAGTAGATGCTCTAAATATGCGTCCTGCTACTGTGTCGGAGCAGACAGACATTCTCATTGAATTGGGATATGTTACAAAACATATTGATTATATGGACAAACGTATATCTGTAGTTACTTTAACAGATGAAGGGAAACGGTTAGGCAAATCTCTTTTACATACATATAACGAATTTCTTAATGTAATGTTCTCTGATTTATCGGATAAAGATCAGGAGAATTTATACCGCTTATTAGGTAAGTTAAAACGACCAATTATACGTAAATAATACGTAAATATTTGGATTATTAAAATAATATAGAAAATACTTGCTAACAGTACGTGATTTATGATACTATATTGCTGTTAATTTGAGACAGTCCGCTGCCTATAAGGTGTAGGTATTGAATGTCTGCAAACAGGAGGAAACAATGAACATTATTAACGTACTTGAACAAGAACAACTTCGTACAGACATCCCTACATTCCGCGCTGGTGACACAGTTCGTGTACACGTAAAAGTAGTGGAAGGTACTCGTGAACGTATCCAAGTGTTCGAAGGTTTGGTAATTAAACGTCAAAACGGTGGCGTACGCGAAACTTTCACAGTTCGTCGTATTGCATCCGGTGTAGGTGTAGAACGTACATTCCCACTTCACAGCCCACGTTTAGCTAAAATCGAAGTTATGCGCCGTGGTGTTGTTCGTCGTGCTAAATTGTACTACTTACGTAACCTTACTGGTAAAGCTGCTCGTATTCGCGAAAAACGCTAATGTTCATAAAAGGCTGCCGTCGGCAGCCTTTTATTTTTGCTAAAATTAGATATGAATAGTTCTATTTTATTAATCTATGAATTAAAGAGTTATAATAGAGGAATATAGAGCTGTAAAAAGATAAATATAAAATATACTAAATATCATCTCTATGAGATGTATATAGAGTATGTAGAAAGGATATACTATGGCAGATTCACCTATCGTACATTGGTTCCCCGGGCATATGGCGAAAGCTACTCGTATGATTACGGAGTATATAAAAAAGGTAGACGTAGTTATCGAGTTATTAGATGCCCGTATTCCACGTTCTAGTGCGAACCCTGTAATCACTGAACTCATTGGTCAGAAACCTCATATTATACTGTTAAATAAAGTAGATTTAGCAGATCCTAAAGCCACAAAGGAATGGACTGAATTTTTTACTAAACAAGGTATCACTGTATTGGCTATTGATTCTAAGTCTGGTAAGGGTAATAAGAAGTTAATATCTACGGTAGAGCGTTTAAGCAAGCCTATCATAGACCGTTGGGTAGCTAAAGGTATTCGCAGTCGTTCTGTACGTACCATCATCTTAGGGATTCCTAATGTTGGTAAATCTACGTTGATTAACTCCTTAGCTGGCTCTGCCGCAACTCGTACAGCTAATAAGGCTGGTCATACCCGTGGTCAACAATGGGTTAAAATCGGCAAAAACCTTGAACTACTTGATACACCGGGCGTATTATGGCCTAAATTAGAGGACCAACGTGCAGCGGCTCGTCTCGCTATGACGGGGGCTGTTTCTGATGATGTTTACGATTTAGAGCATGTAATGAAACAGTTATTAAATCATTTATTGACGAATACACCAAATATTTTGGTGGAACGTTATAAATTAAAAGAAGAAGAAATGACAGATGTGGATACAATTCTTGAAAGTATCGGTCGTCGTCGAGGCTGTCTTGTTAGTGGTGGCATAGTAGACTTTGATAAAGCACGTCGCATTATCTTGCAAGATTACCGCAATACTAAATTAGGTACAATTACCCTTGATAAGGTAGACGAAGAGCCATATTATCCTGAAGATGGTGAGGATACACAAAATGGATAAGGAATTATTCGCCAAGTTAAAAGTGGCAGATATTAAAGCTCTTTTTGAAACTGAACAAGCTTTAGAGCTATTATCGCTAGCTCAAGAGGATACTCGTAGTTCTGTACAAAAATTAGCTGCTTCTTATATTAAGCGCCAAGAAAAAGAGTTAAAAGAGCAGCAACGCCTTATGGGCATGTATGACTATGAAGGAATGTTCTACGATCAAGGCATTTATCATGTGGCTGGTGTAGATGAAGTGGGGCGTGGTCCTATTGCAGGCCCTGTAACAGTAGCGGCTGTTATCTTGCCACCTATGACATTGATTCCTGGCCTTAATGACTCTAAAAAGCTAACAGAAGAAAAGCGTGAAGAGTTATATGATATCATTATGGCTGATGCCGTAGCGGTGAGTTGTATCTCCTACGGTCCAGAGAAAATTGATGAACTCAATATTTACGAAGCTACTCGTCAAGCTATGTATGAGGCGATTCGCACGCTTAGTGTACCAGCAGAAGCAGTAGTAGCTGATGCCATGAAGTTGCCAGACTTAACGATTCCTGTAGAATCTATCGTTAAGGGTGATAGCAAAAGTGCGAATATTGCAGCTGCATCTATTATTGCAAAGGTTACGCGAGATCGCTATATGAAACAGCTCGATGAGGAATACCCTGGCTATGGGTTTGGTATCCACAAGGGGTACTATACTGAACTCCATAAAGAAGCTGTGGAGCTACAAGGGATAACACCACTTCATCGTAAGAGCTTTGAGCCTATTAAATCTATCGTGCGTTGGGTTAAGCCTGAATAATTGCATATAGTTCATAACCGTAAAGAGGTTCCTATTGGTCACCTATGTGACTATTAGGAACCTTTTTTGTATTTACTTTTACATCTTACGTATTTTACTCTACAAGTAAGTATTACCTGTTGAAAGATTAATATAGTGTAGATATAAAAATTTTATGGGTTATTGTCGCAGATACACCTTATTAGGAGGTATATATGAAAACAATTAGCACTGGGAAAGCATTTAATGAGCTAGATTCAAAAGAATTGGGCAAATGGGGTGAACGGGTAGCCACCAATTATATTGAAAAACTAGGACTTACAGTAGTGGATACAAATTATCGAACGCGGTTAGGAGAAATCGACATCATTGCTAAACGGGATTTAGTATATCATTTTATTGAAATTAAAGCTCGCCGAGGCATGCAACATGGTTTGGCACGTGAGGCAGTCACTAAGAAAAAACAAAAGCATATTAAAAGAGCCGCAATGTTGTTTCTATATGATCTTAATCAAAAAAAGCGACGTTGGAAGGAAATATCCTTTGATGTAATAGAGGTGTATTTACACGAGGACTTTCAAAGTTCTATTCATTATTTGCCGCAGTGCTTTTAGTGAGGTTTCTTATGTATGCTAAACTTTATGGAGCCACCTTACACGGCATTGATGGATGTATCATTACTGTAGAGGTTGATATATCGCAAGGGTTGCCGGTTTTTGATATCGTTGGTCTACCGAATCAATCGGTTAAAGAGGCACGTGAACGAGTGCGAGCGGCCATTAAAAATAGTGGCTACGAATTCCCAATGAGACGTATCGTAGTCAATTTAGCACCTGCTACAATTCGTAAAAGTAGCGCTGGACTCGACTTAGCGATTGCTTTAGGGGTTCTGCTTGCATCAGGACAGATAAAGGGGCGTAAAGCTAAAATTTCGGCTTTATTTGATAAGAGTCTGTTTATGGGCGAATTAGCGTTAGATGGTTCGCTATTACCAACCTTTGGGACTTTAGCTATGTCGCTAGCAGGATTAGATGCTAATTATTCAAAAATTTATACGAGTATTGAAAATGGTAAAGTGTTGCAGGCTATTCCTAGTTTAATTATATATGGTGGATCTTCACTACAAGAAATTATAACTATTCTAGAGGAGCAAGTTAAGCTAAAGGCAGTTGATAAAAATAAACAAGTAAGTATCAAAACAGAACATGTAGATAATCATAATATAAATGAATTAATTCTTGAATCTCTAGAGTCTATGCCATTAACTGGAACCAATAAAAATCTAGATACAATCAATAAACAGCACGTAATAACAATTAGTAATAATTGTGTTGATTTGTCTGTTACGGATGAAAGTACAACTATAAAATCTAATCAAACATATACAGTTGATTTTGGCGATGTACAAGGTCAAGAGTTAGGAAAACGTGCCATGCTCATCAGTGCTGCAGGTCATCATCATTGTATTATGATAGGACCTCCAGGTGGGGGTAAAACGATGATGGCCGAACGATTGCCGACCATATTGCCACCGATGACTTGGAATGAAATCGTTGAAGTGAGTCGCATACAAGATGTAATAGGTTTACTGGGAGATAATGGGCTAGTTACATCTAGACCTTTTAGACATCCTCATCATACGGCAACTTTGGCTAGTATGGTCGGTGGAGGGATACAGGGGCGCCCTGGAGAGGTAACACTAGCTCATGGAGGCGTATTGTTTATGGATGAGGCACCTGAGTTTCAACGTCAAGTAATCGATGCATTACGACAGCCACTAGAGTCTAGGACTATTACTATAAATCGGTCTCAAGGAAATTATATATATCCAGCTAATTTTATTTGTATTCTTGCGGCAAATCCTTGTCCTTGTGGTTATTACCATGATCCCCATAAGGAATGTGTCTGTACAGAAACGATGGTTAAAAACTACCAGCAACGGTTATCAGGGCCGATTATGGACCGTATTGATTTACATATTCCCGTTGAGAGACCGACCCTTGAACAGCTGTTAGATACATCATCTTCCAATATGACGAGTGAAAGTATGAGACAACAAGTCATCATGGCTACTGCTATGCAGCAAAAACGATATGAAGGTTTTGATTTTAATTCGAATGGAGCAGTTTCTCATAAGGCAATTAGTGAACTATGCAATATTTCAGATAAGGCTTGGAGTGTTTTAGGCAATATATTTGACCATTTTCATTTAAGTGGACGAGCTTTTGATCGCATATTAAAGGTGGCTCGTACAATTGCTGATTTAGAAGAAAATCCAAAAGTAGAACCACATCATATTTCTGAAGCAATGTTATTTAGAACTGGCAAATAGAGTAAGTGTTTTATAAATTATTTGTTTCTTATTTGAAAAAAGTAGTTGTTTAGTTCTATATAAAATTAAAGCTTATATACATAGAAAGAATTACCAGGTGTTTATATGACTAGATACGATGACAATATTTATATTGCAGGCTTGCAAAGTCTATACAATGTTGGAGCGACACATGTACGGCGTTTCATAGAAGATTTTGGGTCGCCCTATGATGCTTGGCAAGCAGTTAAGAAGGTTGAAAATTTAAAACCCTATACACATATTTCTACCGCTGATAAACGCGCTATAGCATCATCGGCTAAGGATGAAAAGTTAGATTATATAATTCATAAAATAGACGAATATAAGATGGATTTTACTACCTTTTTAGACAAAGACTTTCCGTCTGTTTTAAATCATATATATAATCCGCCAGCTATTTTGTTTATGAGAGGTAATCGAGCACTTTTAGATGGACGATTAAATCGTATTGCTATAGTTGGGGCACGGAGTTGCTCCTTATATGGGCGGAATGTGGCGAGAATGCTCGGCAAGGAATTAGGTAAATATAGCACCATTATTGTCAGCGGTGGGGCTCGTGGTATAGACTCATATGGTCATGAAGGCCTTTTAGCTAGTCAGGGGTACGGAATCGTTGTTATGGGATGTGGTTTAGATATCACCTATCCTAGAGAAAATGCAAAACTATTTGATCATATATTACAAAATAATGGTTTACTCCTATCTGAATACCCGCCAGGTACACCGCCGTCCGCAAAACATTTTCCTGCACGGAATCGTATCATTAGTGGATTATGCAGAGGTGTTATTGTAGTAGAGGCCAAGTCCAGTAGTGGTTCTTTGATTACGGCAGATATGGCGGTTAGTGAAGGTCGAGATGTATTTGTAGTACCATGTAATCTATTAGACCATACGGCTGATGGAAATAAATTTCTAATGAGAAATGGTGCATATGTACTTACTGGTTATGAGGATATAGTTGAACAATATCATTTAACATTGCGGGAATATTTTTATAGTGAACAGAAGCTTTTATCAACAAAGAATAATGAAAATAAAGGTGTAAAAGATAGCGTTCAAATAGGGAATCATAGTCAAAGTGTTGATAGAAAAGGGTGCTCTATGTTAAGCTTTAATGTGGATAGGAATGTAATATTGAGTGAAATACCTCATGATCGATGTATTACGGTTAGTGATATTTTGAAAGCGACTCGTATTCCATTACAACAACTACAGCCCTTATTACTAGAGTTAGAAATGGAAGGGGCTATAGAGAATCATCCGCCGAGAGGCTATATTAATATGACTAGGAGTGATATACTTGTCCATTAAACGATCTATCGTTATTGGCGAGCCGAAAGCAGCTAGTACTAGTAAAGACACAAAAAAGAAAAATACTAAAAAAGAAAGTACTACGATAAAGCGTAAGGTAGCTAAAGAAGCCCTTACTCCAATGGGGATTGTACGGGATAAATCTGTACTACAAACTTCAGTGCCACCGGAGCAACGCGAACCTCGCGTATATAATCCGGATGGCAAAGTATTAGTAATCGTAGAGTCTCCTGCTAAATCTAAAACAATTGAAAAATTTTTAGGTCCTAACTATGTTGTTAAGGCGAGTATGGGACATTTACGAGATTTGCCTAAATCTCAAATGGGCATCGATATAGAGCATGATTTCACGCCACGCTATAGTAATTTGGTAACACGTAAAAAGGTTATTGATGAACTAGTTTCTTATGCCGATGAAAGCAGTGCCGTATTGCTCGCAACTGACCCTGACCGCGAAGGGGAAGCTATTTCTTGGCATTTAGCGTACATTCTTAATGTAGATCCTAAGTCAACATGTCGTATTACGTTCAATGAAATCACTAAAAATGCGGTAGCGGAGGCTTTGGAGTCTCCACGTACTATCGATATGAACATGGTAGATGCTCAACAAGCACGCCGTGTATTAGACCGTATCGTAGGTTATAAATTGAGTCCTTTGTTATGGAAAAAGGTTTGTAAAGGCCTTAGTGCAGGTCGTGTGCAATCCGTTGCAGTTCGTCTTATCTGTGAAAGAGAGCGCGAAATTCAAGCTTTCGTACCACAAGAATATTGGACGATTGAAGGCAATTTTGAAACGCCTAAAAAAGAGGCTTTCACAGCAGAATTGACCCATATTAAAGGTGAAAAAATCGATATTACTACTGAAAGTGAAGCACAAGCCGTAGTAGGTGCTATTGGCGGAGCCGATGCAGTAGTGACAAATATTGAAAAGCGGAAGCGTTCTCGTAAAGCGGCACCTCCATTTACAACATCTACCTTGCAACAAGATGGTGTGCGTAAATTGAACTTTGGTGCTAAGCGTACCATGATGATTGCTCAACATTTATACGAAGGTCTTGAAATCGGTTCCTATGGCCACGTGGGTTTGATTACATACATGCGTACAGACTCTACACGTATCTCTAAAGAGATGCAAGCTATGGCTAAGGACTTTATTCTTCGCAATTATGGGGAAGACTATTATCCGTCTAAACCAAATGTGTACGGCTCTAAGGGTTCTGCACAAGATGCGCATGAAGCGATTCGTCCTACATCTCTCGAGTTAACACCTAAAATGGTGGAACCATTTTTGAATCGTGATGAACTTAAGCTATATACGTTGATTTGGAATCGTTTTATGGCTAGCCAAATGGCACCTCAACAAAATGAATCAACAACGATAGAGTTGAATGTTAAAGATGACTATACATTTAAAGCGACTGGCTCTCGTGTTATCTTCCCAGGTTTCAGTGCTGTTTATGAAGATACAAAAAAAGAGGATGTACCTCAATTACCAGCTTTAAAAAAGAATGATGTTGCCCATACGGTAGAGGTGTTACCTGAACAACATTTTACGCAACCACCTCCACGTTACTCCGAGGCGAGTCTCATCAAAACATTAGAAGAACTTGGTATTGGTCGTCCTAGTACATACGCACCAATTCTAGATACTATCGTAAGCCGTAATTATGTGGAAAATACGAATAAACAATTCGTGCCTACAGAGCTAGGCTTTGTGGTGGTAGACTTCTTGATTGCATACTTTGAAAAAATCATCAATACTGGCTTTACTCGTGATCTAGAAGATGAACTAGATGCTATTGCATCTGGTAAGGATACATATGTAAAAGTATTATCTGATTTCTACGAAGTCTTTGCAAAAGAGCTAGAAGATGCAAGTGATGTAGACCGCATTGAAATTGCATATATGGAAAGCGATGAAATCTGTGAACTTTGCAATAGTCCAATGGTATATAAATTTGGTCGCTATGGTAAGTTTTTAGCATGTTCTAATTTCCCGGAATGTAAAAACACAAAACCTATTACAGTAGGAACTGGTGTAACTTGTCCTAAATGTAAAGAAGGGGAAATCGTAGAACGCAAGTCTCGTCGTGGACGTATTTTCTATGGCTGTAATCGATACCCACAATGCGACTTTACATTATGGGATAAGCCAACTCATGATTTCTGTGAAACATGTGGTTCTATAATGGTTGAAAAGACATATAAAAATGGTACAGTTAAAAAGTTCTGTTCCAATGAAACTTGTCCTACTAGGCCACCAAAGAAAACAAGAAAGAAAAAGAGTGAAGCTAGTGAAGAGTCTGTAAAAGAATCTAAAAGGTCTAGCAAAGCTAAAAAAGAGGAAACTACAATTGAATCATAAAAATGTTATCGTTATTGGTGCAGGCCTTGCAGGCTCTGAAGCGGCTTGGCAACTCGCTAACCGAGGCATTCATGTAGACTTATATGAAATGCGTCCTGTTAAAAGTTCTCCTGCGCACCAAACAGATCAATTTGCAGAGCTCGTATGTAGTAACTCGTTGCGCGCTGGTAATATTGAAAATGCGGTAGGTCTTTTGAAAGAAGAAATGCGTCGACTTGGTTCCATCATTATGGAATGTGCCGATGCAACTGCTGTTCCTGCAGGTGGCGCCTTAGCCGTTGACCGTCATTTGTTTAGTGAAATGGTGACGAAAAAGATAAAAGGCCATCCTAATATTACAGTTCACCATGAAGAGGTAACGGAGATTCCTACTGAAAGCACTGTTATCTTTGCATCTGGCCCACTTACATCTGAAGCATTGGGAGATAAAATTAAAGCTTTAACTGGTGAAACAGGCTTTTATTTTTACGATGCTGCGGCACCTATCGTGACGGCAGAATCTTTAAATTACGATAAAGTTTTTGCTGCTTCCCGTTATGATAAAGGGGATGCAGATTATCTTAACTGCCCTATGACAGAAGAAGAATATAAAGCGTTCTGGCATGAGCTTACTACTGCTGAAGCCGTACAACCAAAGGCTTTTGAAAAAGAAATCTACTTTGAAGGCTGTATGCCCGTAGAAATTATGGCGAGCCGTGGGGAAGATACATTGCGTTATGGTCCCTTAAAGCCTGTGGGCTTAGTGGATAAACGCACCAATGAGGAATCTTATGCAGTAGTACAATTGCGTAAGGAGAATAAAGAAGGTACCATGTTTAACTTGGTAGGCTTTCAAACTCATTTAAAATGGGGTGAGCAAAAGCGTGTATTCGGTATGATTCCAGGCCTTGAAAATGCTGATTTCATCCGTTATGGTGTTATGCATCGCAATACGTATATCAATTCTCCTGAGTTATTGAATCATGCATTCCAGCTTAAAAAGGAACCGCGTTTATTCTTTGCTGGTCAAATGACTGGAGTTGAAGGTTATTTAGAATCTGCTGCTAGTGGTCTAATGGTAGGCCTACAAGTAGACCGTTACTTAGAAAAACAACCATTTATTGAATTTCCTAAGACGACGGCTATCGGTTCCCTTAGTCACTATATTTCTAACTACGAAGGTTCAAATTTTCAACCAATGAACGTCAACTTTGGTATCATGGAGTCTTGGCCTCAAAAAGTACGTAAGAAAAAAGAGAAAAATGCATTGATTGCAAATCGTGCATTAGAAGATCTGGATGCGTTAAAAGTAAAAGAAAATATATAAGCAATAGTTTTATAAGAAATAGCCTTTTAATAAATAGTTTTTTCAAAAAATAATATTTAAACATTAATCTTACAAATCAATTGATTAGATAATTTGTTATTTACTACATTATTTATTACATTATTTATTAGATTAAGGTTTAAATAGAAAAAGTCCTACATTCACAGGTAAAACCTATGAGTATAGGACTTTTTTGTTAAGTATTTCTGTATTGTTTATTTACGTTTTTTAGTTTTTGTAGTTGGTTCTGTAGCCACTATGACAGCCTGATTTTTCTTTTCTAGATAGCCTAGATAAATGAATACACAGATACCGACAATGATAGCTATTAAACTTGTCATTTGAGCAGATTTTAAACCTAGCGTTAAGTTTACGTAGTCGCCACGTAAGAACTCTAAGAAAAAACGAGCCGTAGAATAGAGAATGGCATATAGTACGAATACTTGACCCTTCGCATGTTTGAAAGATCCAAATAACAGAAGCGCTACAAAGATAAGAACATCGATTTGTCCTTCCCATACTTCGGCAGGCCAAAGCGGTTGATTTCCGTAGGTGCGGTAGGCAAGGGTACTTTCAGGATAGATAATACCATAATTACCGCCCGTAGGATGACCGAAAGCATCACCGTTTAAAAGGTTTGCCATACGACCTACCGATTGAGCCAAAATCAATGCAGGAGCAAATAAATCAGCAAAAGCCCAAAAGTCAATTTTGTTTTTACGAAGATACCAATAGCCAGCAATTGTGCCTAGTACTACGCCACCTTGAATGGCCATGCCACCTTGCCAAACAAAGGGAATTTCCAATAAATGATTACCGTAATAATCCCAATCAAAGAAGAATACGTCCCATAGGCGGGCACCGATGAGACCAGCTACGGCTACAGTAATGGAAAAGTCGATAATGTGTTCATGCCAACCGCGGCCATCCTTTTTCAAAAGTACATAGGCAACAGAGGCACCACAAATGATAGCCAAAGCTAACATGGTACCATAGGCTCTAATAGGGAAGTCCCCTATGAAAAATAAATATTGATGCATATAAAACTCCTTATGTGATAATTTTTATTAGTACATAAATTAAATTATAAATTACATATATCCTTCATGCAAGAAAAGAGATGAACTATATATAATATGGTATAATATAGAGATTGGTATTGTATCCCAGTATGGGACCTAGAATTAGGAGAGTACATGATTCGTAAATCTACTATTATAAAATCATTAACAGCTATAGTAATGTCTGCATTATCTAGTACAATCGTACAAGCAGAGGTATTGGTACCATTAGATCAATTTTTAGCCACTACTACACGTCATTACGAAGCAAATCAATATAAAACAGCATATACAGTATATGTTCCACAAAGTGAATTACAAGGTGATACGGTTATTTTAAATCCTGCAGCCGTAGGTGAACCTGTTAAATTGCCCATTACCAAAAAAGATGGTATATCCTATGTAGATATTGAGTCTGAGCCAGCTATGCTGGGTGTTAGCTATACAAAAAATAATGGTCAACTTATTTTAGGACCTGCACCAGAAGCATCTACGGTGAAAGCACCTTATACATTGCAAACACCATTGGCTTGGGCTTTTGATCCATGGACAATGGAGGGCACTCCATATCAGGCAAAACTCAATACGAGTGGTGATAATATTATTTCTCCAAGTTGGTTTAAATTGCATAGCTTAGGTTTAGAAGCAAGTTCAAATGTAAATATTGATTATGTGAAAGCGTATAAGGATAAAGGCTATCATATTTGGCCGTTAATTACTAATCGGTTTGACTCTAATTTTACAAGTGGTATTTTGTCGGATCAATCGGTATGGAAGAAATTTGCTCATAACCTTGTTCAATATGCCTATATATATGGGTTTGATGGTTATAACTTTGACTTTGAAAACATTGATTATGCTGACCGTGATCGTTTAACAACATTTGTAGCTTATTTGTCTAATCATTTACATCAGTATAATATTAAAACTTCTATCGATGTGACTGGCTATTCTGATAGTCCAGAATGGTCATTAGTGTATAACCGTAAAGCTTTGGCAGATACAGTAGATTATGTAGTTCTTATGGCGTATGACGAAACTTGGGCTAAGAGTACTACTGCAGGTCCTGTTGCAAGTTATCCTTGGGTTCGTAGCCATACAGAAAGAATGCTATCTGAAGTTCCTTCTCAAAAGTTAATATTAGGCGTACCATTCTATATGCGCTTATGGCATGACAGGAATGGTTATGCTAAAAGCGAAACATTGGCTATGAAGAATACAAGTAATTACTTTGCTAATTACAGGGATAAAATGATTTGGGATGATCGATTAAAGTTATACTATTTATCTATTCCAACAGCTTCTGGTTCAGATCGTATTTGGTTTGAAGATAATACATCGTTAGGATTAAAACTTGATCTGGTAAAAGAATTACACCTTGGTGGGTTTGCTGCATGGCGTAAAGGGTTTGAAGATACTTCTACGATTGCTATGATTCAAGAAAAAGATTTAGGTCGTGGTATGCCTAAATCTGCTAACCATGTTGTTCCAGAACCTAAAGTAGAAGAAGCTAAGCCGTTGTCTAAAGTTGATGCTTATAAATTGCGCTTAGAAGAAAAACAAAAAGAAAAAGCAGCTAAAGCGGAAGCAAAACGGAAAGCTAAAGAAGAGAAAGAAGTTGCTAAACGCAAAGCAAAAGAAGAAGTTGAAAAAGTAAAAGCTGAGAAAAAACGCTTAGAAGAAGAGGCTAAAGCTAGAAAAGAACACAATAAACAAACTGTTAAAGAGCAAAATGATTTATATACTAGTCATAGTTCTGATCAAAATACAAGCCCTAAAAATGATTTAATAAAAACTATTCAAGTCGTAAAACGCTAGTGTTTGACTGCTTTTACAGTACGTAGTAAAATGAAAATATTAATTATAAAATGGCAACCTATGAGGTTGACCATATGAGGAGGCCCCTACATGAACGAAAAGTATGTAGCCCAAGATATTGAAAAAAAGTGGCAACAGTATTGGGAAGATAACCATACATTTAAAACAGAATATGATGAATCTAAAGAAAAATACTATGTATTAGAAATGTTCCCGTACCCATCTGGTAATTTACACATGGGGCATGTGCGTAACTATTCCATTGGTGATGTAGTAGCTCGCTTCAAGAAAATGAAGGGGTTCAACGTATTGCATCCAATGGGGTGGGACTCCTTTGGTATGCCTGCAGAAAACGCCGCGATTAAACATGGCATAGCACCTAAAACATGGACTCTTGATAACATCGAGAACATGAAATTGCAACAAAAAGCACTTGGTTTGTCCTATGATTGGGACCGCGAAGTAGCAACATGTAAAGAAGATTACTATAAATGGACTCAATGGTTTTTTGAACAGTTCTATAAAAAAGGCTTAGCCTATAAAAAGGAAGCAAAAGTAAACTGGTGTGAAACTTGCCATACTGTATTAGCAAATGAACAAGTTATCGATGGTGCTTGTTGGCGCTGTGATAACCCTGTTGAGAAAAAAGATTTGTCTCAATGGTTCTTGCGTATTACAGAATATGCTGATCGCTTGTTAACTGATTTAGACACTCTTGATCACTGGCCACAACGCGTTAAATTGATGCAAAAGAACTGGATTGGCCGCTCTGAAGGTACAGAGTTCTCCTTCGAAGTTCCATCCATTAATGAACGTGTATCTGTGTATACTACACGAGTTGATACTATTTATGGCGTAAGCTATGTAGTATTGGCTCCTGAACATCCATATGTAGAACGCCTTATTGAAAACGCTTCTAATAAAGCTGAATTGGAAGCTTTCATTACGCGTATGCGGAATATGAGCGATATCGACCGTACATCTACAGATGCACCAAAAGAAGGTATGTTCACTGGTTCCTATGCAGTAAACCCGATGTCTGGCGAACAAGTTCCAGTTTGGATTGCTAACTATGTATTAGTAGACTATGGTACAGGCGCTGTAATGGGTTCTCCTGCACATGATGAACGTGACTGGGAATTTGCTCATAAATACGATTTGCCTATTAAACAAGTTTTCGCTTGTGATGGCAAAGAATATAGTCTAGAAAAATGGCAAGAATGGTACCATGAAGATGGCATTCTAGTTAACTCTGGCGATTATAACGGCCAAACATCTGTAGAGGCTCGTAACAATATCACGGCAGCTCTTAATGAACGCGGCATTGGTGAAGGTAAAGTAAACTTCCGTCTTCGTGATTGGTTGATTTCTCGTCAACGTTACTGGGGCGTGCCAATTCCTGTAGTATATTGTGAAACATGTGGTGAACAACTCGTTCCTGAAGAACAGTTGCCAGTACGCTTGCCAGAGGATGTTAAATTTGAATCTGGTGCCGTATCTCCATTGGCTACATCTGAAAGCTTCCTAAACACTACATGTCCTAAATGTGGTGGCCCTGCACGTCGTGAAACAGATACAATGGATACATTTATCGATTCCTCTTGGTACTTCTTGCGCTATACAGACGCTAAAAATGACCAAGCTCCATTCGATAAAAAAATTGCTAACTACTGGATGAACGTAGACCAATATATCGGTGGTATTGAGCATGCTATCTTGCATTTGTTGTACTCTCGATTCTTTGTGAAAGTTATTCACGACTTAGGCCTTATCGAAGCTAACGAACCATTCCGTGGTTTGTTAACACAAGGTATGGTTCTTAAAGAAGGCAGCAAAATGTCTAAATCTAAAGGTAATGTAGTTTCGCCAGAAGAAATCATCAATACTTATGGTGCAGATACTGCTCGTTTGTTTATTCTATTCGCGGCTCCTGTCGATCGTGACCTTGATTGGTCTGATCAAGGTGTTGAAGGCTCTTACCGTTTCTTAGGTCGTGTATGGCGTATCGTTGATGCGTACAACGAAGAAGTTAAGAAAAATGTTACCGGTGAACTTACAAAAGACGAATTCGGATTACGTCGTGAGTTACACCGTGTCATCAAAAAGGTTACGGAAGACCTCGATAATAACTTCAACTTCAATACAGCAATTTCTGCAATCATGGAACTTGTAAATGCTATGTACGCTCATAAAGACAAAGCAGAAACTATCAATAGCGCATTAGCAAATGAATTGACTCGTTCCTTATTGCTTCTTTTAGCGCCATTCGTTCCTCATATTACAGAAGAGTTATGGCATGAATTGGGTGAAACTACATCCATTCATACTGAAAATTGGCCTGTATATGAAGAAGCTGCGCTTGTAGTAGACGAAGTAGAAGTAGTATTGCAAGTAAATGGTAAAGTTCGCGATAAACTTACTGTTTCCGTAAATATTACGAAAGAAGAATTAGAAACAATGGCTAAAGAGTCTAGCCGTGTTCAAGAGTTTACAGAAGGTAAAAACATTGTAAAAGTTATTTATGTACCAGGTAAACTTGTAAATATCGTTGTTAAATAAATATAAATGATGATATTTTTTGTTAATAATGTAAGCCCCCAACTACATAGGTAGATGGGGGCTTATTTTTAAGAGAGGTAATTATGGCAAAACGTAACGATTATATTTCCTGGGATGAATACTTCATGGGTGTTGCCATTTTAGCGGCACAGCGTTCTAAAGATCCAAACACACAAGTAGGTGCCTGTATTGTGAGTAATGATAATAAAATATTATCTATTGGCTATAATGGTATGCCTTTAAATTGTAGTGATGATGATTTCACATGGGAACGCGATACGGCGGATGATAATAAATACTTTTATACCGTTCATAGTGAACTCAATGCCATACTTAATTATCGGGGCGGTTCTTTAGAAGGTTCTAAAATATATGTAACACTTTTCCCTTGTAATGAATGTGCGAAAGCCATTATTCAAAGTGGTATTAAGGCCGTTATCTATCGTGATGACCTATATAAGGATACGAAAGAGGTTAAAGCTTCTAAACGGATGTTGAAAACCGCAGGTGTAGAAATTATTGAATACAAGCCTACAGGCCGCACATTGAATATTACATTGTAATGTAATAAAAATTTAATTGCTTTTAAAATCCCCTATATACAGTTGTATATGGGGGATTTCGTTATCTTTTATTTATGTTTATATTTGTAAGCGACCGTCAATCATAATATCAACTTCTTGGCCGTCACGAGTGTAGCCTTTGATATTCATATGTTTATGACCAATCATAAAGTCTACATGTGTTAAAGAGTGGTTCAAACCACGTTCTTTTAATTCGTCGTCAGATAAACCATCACTGTTTTTGAGGCATGTAGGGTAAGAGGCACCAATTGCTAGATGGCATGATGCATTTTCATCAAATAATGTTTCATAGAAGATTTGATTAGATTGGCTGATTGGACTAAAATGATCAACTAATGCAACTTCGCCAAGGTAGTGTGAGCCTTCATCTGTCTCAACTAATTCTTTTAGTACTTCATAACCTTCTTTTGCAGTGTATTCTACAATTTTACCTTTTTTGAAAGTGAAGGAGAAATCAGAAATCGTATTGCCATGGTAAATTAAAGGTTTTGTGCTATATACAATGCCGTTTACACCATTGTACTGTGGTGCAGAGAAAATTTCTTCGGTAGGAATATTAGCATTGAAGATAGTACCATCTTTAGACGCTTCTTCACCGCCTTGCCAAATATGACCTTCTGGTAATTCTAGTAAGAGGTCAGTACCATTTTCACAAGTGTAACGTAATGCTTTTAAGTCTAGTTTATTAATTGCTTCGCGACGACGGCGTAATTTAGCCATGTGGTGACGGTATGTATCCTTTGCCTCAATGCCTTCGATGCGACAAAGTTTAAGCAAAGTTGCCCACAATTGGTCGATTTTTTCTTCATCGGTACCTTCATAACCGAGTAAATCTGCCCATAAAACAGTTGGCACAGAAGCAACGCACCAAGTAACAGAAGAATTCATAATGGCTGTGTGATAGAAGGATAATGCTTTGTTTAAATTGCGTGACTGTAAAGAAATACGTTTTGTCGGGATGCCAGCAAGGGCTTTAGGGTTGGCACTAATTAAAGATAAGAATGCCGCTTTATCATCGATGTATTGTTTGTAGAATTCAGGAATCCAGTTAGCAGGTTTTTCTAAGACTATTTCTTTGGCATGCATTAAACGTTGACGTGCAATAGGTGAACAGCGCCAGTTTAGAACAACCTCTTTAGCCCCCAATTGATAGGCTTCTTCTGTAACGATAACTGCAAAGTCTTTATTTTCCACATCAACAGAAATAACTAAAGTTTGATCTTGTTGTAAATTTACGCCGTATTGTAATAATGTACGGGCATATTTTCTTAATGTATCTTGATTCATTGAGTCTCCTTATATTCGACATCAATTATAAAACTCCTGCTTGTGTGACCAATAGAGTCAACAGTAGGAGTTTACTTTTATATTGGAAAATCCTTTAGTAGGAGGTGCATTATGAAAAGTAAATTGAAGCCGTATACGATAATTATATTAATCCTATGTATTTTAGTAGGAATTTATTTCCTATGGCCTATTATAACAGATGAAAGCGATTCTGTCCTAGCTGAAGGGGCAATAGATGGAAATTCTTCTATATCAAATGTAGAACAATTGCCCAATAAACCAATTGCGTATATTACAGGTGCTGTTGTATCACCAGGATTGTATGAATATGAAAATTCAGCTACTTATGGAGATATGGTAAAGCTTGCAGGTGGGCTACTACCTTATGCTGATGTAGAATCAGTCAATATGGCAAAACCAGTAAATGCGGGAGATCATATCCATATAGTATTTAACTTTCACGGTAATCCAGAGGTTTTATTGCGCGGTAACAAAATTAATATCAATACGGCAACTGCAAAGGAATTAGATTCATTACCAGGTATTGGTCCAGCTATGGCGAAGAGAATTGAAGAATATCGTTCGCAAAAGGGTCCCTTTACATCCATTGAAGGTATTAAGGGGGTGAAGGGCATTGGTGACGGAGTATTTAAGAAGATTAAAGACAAAATTACAATCTAAATCAATAAGTAGATATGAAAACTTTCAGTATGCTAATCTGTGTTTAAATCCTTTAGATTTAGTCAATAAGAAGCAATCTATAACTCATAGTCAATGGGCACATATTATATTGGGATCTATAATAATTGGTACTATATTAGGATATGGTAAATATTATCCAGTACTTAGTCAAATGCATTATATTTTTGTGATTGCCTTATCTATTATTGGTTTAACTATTATTAAAATAATGCAATCTCATTGTAGGTGGCATTTATTTGCCAATTTATTAATATTAGTTTTTGCTTCAATGGGATTATCCTATTATCAAACAGATTTACAAATTATTAATTATAATAGCTATACATCATACTATTTACAGCAAGAAGGAGAATATCTAGGTACTGTTGTATCATCTCCTGAAATAGTAAATCTTGATGGGCAGGAATATTACAAATATAATGTTATTCTTCATAAATTACATCCTTATAAAGATAGCGCAAAAAACTCCTATATAAATGCTCAAGGACGTTTACAAGTATACTCTAAGGTATCAGCTACAAATAACAAAATAAGATTGGGAGAACAAGCCATTATTGAAGGAACTCCAAAGCCTTTATTCCTAATTGAAGAGGAAGGTCGAATTAATCTTAGAGGCAGATATATGGGCTCTAACACAAGAGGACGAATCTACGATGGAGTTTATCGACCTGCCAGTGCTAAAGATTTACAAACATTTTTATATAAAGAGAGTATTAATGAAGAAATATATAGGAGAAGTTTATATCTATGTGGTCAAATACGAGTATCCATAGAAAAGAATATTGCTAGTAATCTAGATGGTCCACAAAAGGTATTAGCACAAGCCTTATGTTTGGGTGGTCATTATAGTGAATTAGGGGAAGATCGAATGAAAGATTTTGCCTATACTGGCCTCATCCACATTTTATCAATATCTGGCTCGCATATTGCTTTACTATTAGCTTTAATTTATGGGCTAGGAAGACTTGTTAAATTACGGAAGCGTACATGTTTAATTTGGGGTATAGTAGTAGCTTGTATATATTGCTGTATCGTTGGTGGAGATGCACCAGTTGTACGTGCAACGATGATGAGTATACTCATGTGCATGGCTTATGTTAAAGGGCGATTATATCAAGCTAAACAGGCTTTATGTATATGTGCCATTCTATGTCTAGTATATGATCCTTTTTCTTTGTTTGATGTAAGCTTTCAACTATCCTTTGGTGCAACCTATGGTTTACTCATATGGGGGAAGGTACTGTATGAATGGATACAATGGCTTCCAAGATGGATAAAAACACCTCTTGTATTATGTGTATCCGCACAGTTACTCATATTGCCATTACAACTCTATTACTTTCACTATATTAGTATTGCAAGTTTATTTGCAGCCTGTATAGTAGCGCCCCTATTAGATATAACAATCGTTTTAATTTTTATAAATACTTTAGTTAGTTATGTGCTACCCATATCATATATGTGGTCAACGGTAGATATATTGTTACGTGTGTCTTTATATTTAAATCATGTGCTAGGTCGTAGTGGAAGCCTGTTATGGTTAGGTATGATGCATCTTTATTGTGTTTCTATATATTATGCTTTACTAGGTTTATTTACGTATTTTTTGACACATAAGAATAAGTATACTGTATATGTAGTGATGTCCTTATTATGCATGGTTGCAACCTTTGGTGCTTCATACTATGTGACTCAGCATCACAAGGACACAATAATCCATTATATTCCTATGAAACAGTGTAATGTGTTACTTTGCATAGACCCAAACCATAGAGGAGCATATCTATTAATTGATGCACCAGATTATATTAAAACTATACCTAACGAAAGACTTATTAATCAGGCCATAAGGGCATATGGTGTAAATCCTAAAGATGTAAAAGTTGAGTACTTTCACAGTAACGGTTCTGCACAGGTGGTATATAAAAATGGTATGAACCAAATCGTCGTATATAATGGACAAAGTAGAGAAAAAAATCTAAAATTAAATGATAAGATTAATTCATTATATATAACGAGTCGATCTAGTGTAATGAGTGAAATAGGGCGTATTTCACCGCGTAGTACGATTCTGTTTAGTAGTCCTCATGGTGCTTTACGCGATGTGGATCCATCAACAGAACATATGTATATAATGGGATACGGCTATATCAAAGATATCTATCTGTGAAAGGAGGAAACATGGCACATATTCAACTCATTTATGGCGATGAGCCACAATTAATTGAAGAAGAGAAACGCAAATTTTTAAGTGCCTATCCAGACCTTCCAGTGACCGTATTAGACGATGAGGCGGGCCCACAGAAGATTAGTGAAAAGCTCTGTGAAGATTCACTCTTTGGGGATCAAAAAGTGTTTTGCTTAGTTAACTTGCCTATCATTCGTAAAAGTGGTAAAAATAGCGATGCTTGGATCCCATTATATGAGCTCATCATGGAATATAATGGGGATAATCCAATTGTTTTGATTTATCATGACATGATAGATAAACGAATCAAGCAGAATAAAGAGCTTTTAAATAAAATACCGAATCGTGAATGTAAGCGTCTTGAAGGGGCAGACCTTGTGATGTGGATACGTCAGTATTGTACGTCTAATGGATTTAAAATGACTTCTGATGCACAGGAATATGTAGCTCATCTCATCGATTTGTGGCAAGATGTACCTGTTTCTTTTATGAGAACTGAGTTTGACCGATATTTCTTGCAAATTACTGGGGAAAAAGTAATTACCAAAGAATTCCTAGAGGAAAATGGCAGTGACTATGGAGCTAAAAATATATTTACCTTTAAAGAGGCTCTGTTAAAACGAGATATTGATACATTACTTGAACTATTTCCATTTATGTTCGGCTATAAAGAATTAGACCGTGCTATGAGCTATATTGAGGGGCAATTACGTTTACAGCTACTAGTCAGTGAATGTCGACAAGCGGGAATGACTGTTCAAGCTATACAGAATTTATGTAAGGACCATGATTCGTCATTTAAACCGTATCCGATCAAACTGGCTTATGAAGCAAGCTCTCGGATTTCTACTAAAGCATTACGAGCTTTGTTAAAAGGTTTGTATGAGATTATCCTAGATAGTCGTAGTAGCAAGGGCGATATTTGGCGATTTAGAGATTTATGTATTACCTATTGTGGGTATAAGGGATAAAAATGAAAGTACGTTATCGCGTTGTACCAAAACAGAATAAGAAATCATCTTTCTATGTGAACTGTCATACCCAACATGTGACGATTCAAGCTGCAGACTCCGCATTTTCTACATTGCTTAGTTTACGAGACAGATTGTCTGCATGGTATAAGGAAAAGAATATTTCTTTTGATGATATTCCAACCAATACTGATACAGCTTGCTGTTTTGCTTGGAAAGTGGATACGGAAACAGGTGAAGGTTTAGATACCTATTATTATGGTGGTGGCTGTGGTGCTGGTGAATGGATTGAAGCGGCTGAAGCACAACGTGAAGCTGAAGAGGCTAAAAAACAAGTACCTAAAGGCAAGTCTTTTGCAGGTTATGATCAACAAGATGAATATGATGATGTTGACGAAGATGATTTCGCCCCATTCGTAGAGGCTGTTGAATTAGGCTATTTTAATAATAGCCCGGTTGTTGTATCTCGTTCGAATCAAACGGCTGCAGCATCTAGTAGTAATGATATTGTTGCTTCAGTGAGTAGTATGCCTAAAGTAAATAAAGGTTTTGCACCTAAAAGTACTACAAAAGCTACTGCTAAAAGTGGTGAAGGTGATAGTAAATATCCTCATCGTGCACCAAAGGAGGCTCCCACTGATGAAGGCATGATTTTAGGGCCAAAAATTGAAGGAGTCACCTCTAAAATCATGGGCACCGTGGATACACCTAGTGTAATTTTTGAAGGTGTCTTTGTAGGTTTAGATAAACGTGATACTAAGACTGGTAAAAGTATCGTTAATGGCAGCATTGTAGATGATACAAATAGCATTAAATTTATCAAGTTTACGAATAGCCCTGAAGAAGGGGATGCGCTACTTAAACAATTAAAAGGCTTACAACGCGTTCGTGTACAAGGTAGTGTCAACTTTGACGATCGTTTTGATAAAGATTATATCTTATCGATTCGCAGTATTGAAGCAGTGGAAACTACAAGTGTAGAGCGAACTGAAAACCGTCCAGATTCTCGTGTAGAGCTTCATTTACATACTAAGATGAGTGATAAAGATGCTCTCGTATCTGTTAAGGATTTATTTAAAACAGTTAAAAAATGGGGTCATCCTGCGGTTGCTATTACAGATCATGGTGTTGTACAAGCCTTTCCTGAAGCGCAAGCCCTTGGTAAGGAGTTAGGTGTTAAGGTTATCTATGGTGTAGAAGGTTATCTTATTGAAGATGAAACGGTAACAAAAGATGAGGAGCTTGTACTGGATAAAAAGAAGAAGAAGAAGGAAAAAGATAAACGCTATCATATTATTTTATTAGCTAAAAATATGGTTGGTTTGCGTAATTTATATAAAATGATTTCTATTTCTCACCTTGAACATTACAAGGTTCGTCCTCGTTTGCCTCGTTCCGTTATTGAAGAACATCGTGAAGGTATTATCATCGGTTCTGCTTGTGAAGCAGGGGAACTTATGCAGTCTATTGTTCGTGGAGCTACAAAAGAAGAGCTTTTGGAAATAGCATCCTTCTACGATTATCTTGAAATTCAGCCACATACTAACAATATGTTTTTGGTTCGTAAAGGTCTCATGCCAGATGAGCAAGCCCTCATTGATATGAATAAGACCGTTATCGAATTAGGGGAAGCATTGAATAAACCTGTATGTGCTACTTGTGACGTTCATTATTTGACACCAGAAGAGAAAATATATCGTGAAATCATGCTAACTGCATGTGGATATCCAGATGCAGACGAACAACCAGATTTACATTTACGTACTACAGATGAAATGCTTGCGTCATTCCCTTACTTAAGCGAAGAGAAGCGATACGAAGTAGTCGTTACCAATACACGTGCTATCAACGACAGCATTGAAGATATTAAACCAGTTCCTGATGGGACCTACTCACCTAAGATTGAAGGTGCTGACGAAGCTTTCACAGAAATGTGCTATAAAAATGCGAAGGCTATTTACGGTGATCCATTGCCACGTGTAGTACAAGAGCGTCTCGACTATGAACTAGATTGTATTATCTCCAATGGTTATGGTGTATTGTATTATATCGCTCATAAATTGGTAAAAAAATCTCTTGATGATGGGTACCTCGTAGGTTCTCGTGGTTCCGTAGGATCTTCCTTTGCAGCGACCATGTCTGAGATTACAGAGGTAAATCCACTACCTCCACATTATGTATGCCCTCATTGTAAATACTCTGAATTTTTTGAAAAGGGTGAATATGCAGGGGGCTTTGACTTGCCTCGTAAAGATTGTCCTAAGTGTGGTCATGCGTTACAAACAAATGGTCACGATATTCCATTTGCTATCTTTCTTGGTTTTGAAGGTGACAAGGTTCCAGATATTGACCTTAACTTCTCCGGTGATTACCAAGCAAAAGCTCACAAATATACGGAAGAATTATTTGGCCGTGACAATGTATTTAAAGCAGGCACAATCGGTACAATTGCTGATAAAACTGCTTTTGGTTATGTTAAAAAGTACGCCGAAATTCGAGATATACAAGCCCGCAATGGATTCTTTGAACATTTAGCGAAAGGCTTTACAAATGTAAAGAATACTACGGGACAACACCCTGGTGGTATTATGGTATGTCCTCGAGATATGGATGTGCATCATTTTACGCCCATACAACATCCAGCGAATAAAAAGGAAAGTGGCGTATTAACGACACACTTTGATTATCACTCCATCGAAGGTCGTATGACTAAGCTTGATATTCTGGGCCATGATGATCCCACAATTATTCGTATGCTAGAGGATTTGACAGGTATCGATGCTAAGACAATACCATTTGATGATCCAAAGACATTGAGCTTGTTTTCCTCTACAGAGGGGATTGGTTTAACACCTGAACAATTGCAAGGTGACCAGGTAGCCAGCTTGGCCGTACCAGAATGTGGTACGAAGTTTGTACGGGGCATGTTGGAAGACTCTCGTCCGCAAACCTTCTCTGACTTAGTACGTATCTCTGGTTTCTCTCATGGTACGAATGTATGGCTCGATAATGCGCAAGACCTTATTAAAAATGGAACTTGTAAGTTGAACGAAGCTATTTCTACCCGTGACGACGTAATGAATTTCTTAATCCATCGTGGTATGGATAGAAAGCACAGCTTCTTCGTTATGGAAAACGTACGTAAAGGGAAGGGGATTGAAAAACGAAATAAACAAGGTCAAGCTACAACGGAATTTGAAGCAGAAATGCGTGAAAATAATATTCCTGAATGGTTTATTGAGTCTTGTAAAAAGATTTCCTATTTATTCCCAAGAGCCCATGCGGTAGCCTATGTAATGATGGCCTTCCGTATTGCATGGTTTAAGGTATACCATCCATTGGCATTCTATGCAGCATATTTCTCCATTCGCGCAAAGGCCTTTGATTTACGAATTATGACGGGGGACCTCAAAACACAATTGACAGAGTTTAACCGTATTAAGGCTCTTGATCGTGCTGCCAGTCCTAAAGATAAGGACCTTATGAGTGCCTTGGAAGTATCTATGGAGATGTATCAACGGGGCTATCGTTTTATTAATGTAGATATTCAACATTCTGAAGCTAGACGCTTTAGCATTAAGGATGGAGCTTTATTGCCACCATTTTTAGCTATTGATTCACTTGGTGAAACAGTGGCTGATGCTATCGTCGAGGAAAGAAATGAACGTCCATTTACATCTCTAAAAGACTTACAACGCCGTTGTAAAGTATCAAATACCATCATTGATCTTATGAAAGACCTCAAATGTTGTGGTGAACTACCAGAAGACGAACAAATGTCACTCTTTGGGGCATAATTTAATACAAAAAATTACTACATACAAAGTAAGCACTATACACCTAAAGAGGAATATAGTGCTTATTTTTATATATTTTGTTACAATACAGTTAATATATATCATTGATACTAGGGAGTGTTGGAATATGATAGAGCGACTTCAAAATCAAGTGGATGAAATAGAACTTTGGGATGTTGAGTTAGAGGATATGCCTAATCTAGAAGCATCAGATATTCCAGGAGTATACTTTAACGAATTCCGAGAATATGTTGATGAAGAGGGGAATATACTGTCCCCATCAGAGGTTGATCGATTACGGTATAAAGGTGACTACGAGGACGATTATTATAGATAGAAATAATTAAAATGTCATATTTATATTATTTTTATATTACAGTGAGTGGGTTAGTTATGAGAGTTCCAATATATGAAGCTTTAGCACACTATAAAAGAAATGAAATGTTACCTTATACAGAGTATTTTGGTTTGGGATTTTTTACGGATATTTCATTGGCTGAATCGACAATAGCTGAGTCTAAAAAATTAGTTGGGTTTTCTGATTTAAATGATAATTCTTTTTCTATAACAACTCACTATTTAAATGATTGTGCTCATATAGGTAATGAAGTTAGTTATGAAATAATAAACAATAAAGTTTATGGTGTTTGGTATGATTATGATATAGATGATTATTATACATGTTCTGGATACATAGGTTTATTTAGCACTTTAGAATATGCAGAGAAAGCATTAAAGTGGTATAAGACCTGGGATATATTTAAAGTATATGGTTTAGATTGTTTAGGAATTGATACAATTACTCTCAATTTAAGGGGCTGGACTGAAGGTTTTATAACAGTATATGATTAAAATTATGCAATAAAAGAGGTATCATCGAATGATGACACCTCTTTTTGAAAGTTTTGCAGTTTATTTTTTTGACAGATTTTTAATATTTGGCAGATTTTAGTACAGAGATTTATATTTCATCCAGTTTGTTTTGGCCATTTCTTTAAGTTCTGTACCGCGGCCATCAAGGATTGCATTGATCAAGTATTTGCTAAACCCTTTCGCTTGTTGGTAAGCGATTTTAGGTGGCATAGCAAGTTCTTGTTTGTCCACGCGAACGTTGACGATTACTGGGCCATTATGGTTAAGGGCTTCCATAATTTTTTCATCCACTTCGCTAGAGTTTTGAATGCTAACCCCTTTAATACCAGCAGCTTCTGCTAGTTTTCCAAAGTCTGGATTTATAAAATCTGTAGCATAGTCTAAGTAGCCAGAAGCTTTCATTTCCATAGCAATGAAACTAAGTTCTTCGTTATTAAATACGAAGATTTTAATTGGTAGATTTAATTGTTTTAATGTTAGCATTTCGCCCATCATCATAGTGAAGCCACCATCACCGGATAGAGAGATAACTTGACGATTTGGACAAGCATTTTGAGCACCGATGGCATGCATCATAGCATTAGCCATGGAGCCATGGTTAAAGGAGCCTAAAATACGACGTTTACCATTGGTTTTTAGATGACGAGCCGTCCAAATTACAGGAGTACCTACATCAAAGGTAAAGATAGCATCTTCACTTGCTAACTTATTCAAACGATTAACAAAGTATTGAGGGTGAATTGCTACACCATCTGGTTCAGCTACTGCATAGCTATCTAGGTCACCTCTAAATTTAGTGTATGCTTTACGGACAGTATCGATAAATTCAGTATCACTACGTTGACCAATAAGAGGTAATAATTCTTTCAATGTATCTTTTACGGTGCCAATAATCCCTTGGGTAAGTGGTACACGGCGACCTAATGCACTAGGATCTCTATCAATTTGGATTACCTTTGCATTTTCTGGATAGAACGGACGGTAAGGGAAGTCAGTACCAAGCATAACGAGTGTATCGCATTGTTCAATAGCACGATAACCAGAAGTATAGCCTAATAGACCTGTCATACCTACATCATATGGGTTATCCCATTCAACCCATTCTTTACCTCTAAAAGCATGTACTACAGGAGCTTGCAAACGTTTCGCTAATTCTACGACTTCATCATGAGCACCTTCACAACCTGCACCACAGAAGAGGGTAATACGTTCACCTTTTTCTAAATGTGCTACCATTTCTTCGATATCTTCACGTTGTGGAATGATATGAGGTAAGCGAGGATGATGCCATACTGGCAATTCGTCAATTTCCATTTCCATAACTGCTACATCCCCAGGAAGGACGATAACGGCAACATCTTGATTGCCTACAGCGGCATTCATAGCGCGGAATAGAATTTCAGGCATCTGTTTAGGATTAGATACAAGTTCACAGAAACAAGAGCACTCTTTAAATAAGTTTTCTGGATGAGTTTCTTGGAAATAATTTAACCCTACTTCAGATTGTGGAATATGAGAAGCAATAGCCAATACTGGAACACGATTGCGATGACAATCAAAAAGACCGTTAATTAAATGCAGGTTACCTGGCCCAGAGCTACCAGCACAAACTGTTAGTTTACTGGTTAATGAGGCTTCTGCACCGGCAGCAAAAGCTGCTGTTTCTTCGTGTCGTACATGTTCGAAGGAAATTTTACCATTACGACGTAAACTATCGTTTACGGAATTTAAACTATCGCCAGTGATACCGTAAATGCGTTCGATGCCCGCATTGGCTAAGACTTCTATAAGTACATCAGAAATTCGTTTTTTTGCCATATTATCACCTATATCTAATAAATAATATCAATTAAGTATGGTTGTTAAACCCATATATTATTATATTAGACCTGTTTTTAATGTAATTATGTGATATAAGTTACTAATTGATGTATACATAGTTTATATATGTTTATAATGCTATGATTGATTAATATTTATTTATTAAAATCAAGACCTATAATTATAAAAATTTTATTCTATATTAACTACTTAATATTTTTCTCAATACAATACTCTTATTCTTGCATAACATTAATAAAAGTGTTACTATTAATTCATAAACAAAATAGATAAGTCTTTGGGGATAGGTGAAATTCCTTACCGGCGGTATAGTCCGCGAACCTTTTAGGTATGAATCGGTGCAATTCCGATACCGACAGTAGAGTCTGGATGAGAAAAGACGAGGCACATTTGTTGTGCGTATTTATGACTACCCAAGGACTATATATAGTCCTTTTTTTATTGAGGTGATATGGTGGATGACGTATCATATATGAAACGCGCCATTGAACTGGCAAAATTAGCCACAGGTCACACTTCGCCAAATCCTTTGGTTGGTGCCGTAGTGGTTAAAGACAATACAATAATCGGTGAAGGTTATCATCATAAAGCGGGTACAGCTCATGCTGAGGTTCATGCCTTAAACCAAGCTGGTGATAATGCTAAAGGTGCTACTTTATATGTAACATTGGAGCCATGTTCTCATTATGGTAAAACTCCACCTTGTGCGCTACGTATTATCGAGGCTGGCATAGCTAAAGTCGTAGTAGGTAGTACAGATCCTAATCCACTAGTATCTGGAAAGGGCATGGATTTACTCCGCGAAGCAGGTATAGAGGTTATTTGCCCCGTATGTAGTGAAGAATGTGCTGAACTAAATGAGCATTTTTTTACGTATATACAGACAGGTAAGCCTTTTGTCACTATAAAAAGTGCTATGTCTTTAGATGGAAAAATTGCTACATTTACCGGACAATCTCAATGGATTACTAACGAGTCTTCTCGTCGAGATGGACATGTCTTACGTGCTACTCATGATGCGATGCTCGTTGGGATTGGTACAATTTTGGCGGATAATCCCCAGTTAAATTGTCGCCTCAATGATACCGAATTATGTGAGGCTCTAATGGATACAGCTGTCCTAAAGGAGCCTATTCCAGTTCATCAGCCAGATGTAATCATATTGGATAGTCTAGGTAGAACGCCAACTAACAGTCAGGTTTTTGACGTAGAAAATCGCAAGGTGCATATATTTGTATCTAAAGGTTGTCCTAAGGATCGGATACAAGCCTTAGAACAAGTTGGTGCTCAAGTAACCGTAGTAGAATCTATTTCTACTCGTAAAAGCAAAAGCACTGACATTGTTATCGATATTAAGAAATTATCTATCGATGATATTCTTACGAAACTAGGTGAACTAGGTTACACATCTATTCTTGTTGAAGGTGGATCCGCAATTATCAGTTCTTTTGTGGAAACGATGAACTTTGATAAGGTCGTAACATATATTGGAAATACTATTATTGGTGGTAACGATGCTACACCAGCTGTAGGTGGCCGTGGTTTTGAAAGTTTAGAGGCTTCGCCGCAATTAACTTTTACCAAGACTAAAGTATTAGATAATAACATTCGCATTGAAGCGTATCGTCAAGGGAGGAGGGGCGCTTATGTTCACGGGGATTGTTGAAGAAATTGGCCGTGTTGAAAGTATTAAAAAGGGCCCTAAATCCTTAGCTATAACGATAAGGGGAAATAAAATTTTTAGCGATTTAAAAATTGGTGACTCCGTAGCTGTTAATGGTGTATGCTTGACGGCTACTACAATCGGTAATGGTGTATTTACTGCCGATGTAATGCCAGAGTCAATTAAGATGACTACTTTTACTAATTTGAAAGTTCATCAACCTGTCAATTTAGAGCGGGCTATGCTCGCCAATGGTAGATTTGGAGGTCATATTGTGGCAGGCCATGTAGATGGTACCGGCCGCATCATTAACCGTGAACAAACGGATAATGCTATTATCTTTACCGTAGAGGCCCCTAAATCCGTTATGGATTATGTGATCTATAAAGGATCAATTACCATCGACGGAATTAGTCTAACTATAATGCGCAGGACGGACAGCAGTTTTTCCGTTTCTATTATTCCTCATACATTGGGTGAAACGATTTTAGGTTCGGCTCATATTAGTACAGAGGTTAATTTAGAGACCGATATCGCTGGTCGATACATTCGTCATTTTATGAATCTTAGTAGTGAATCTACTGAGGATAAAACAAAGAAATCTATGCAATCCCTCTTAGTAGAGAATGGATTTATATAAGTAAGGAGCGTTCCTATGAGCGAACAATTACATTCTATTGATGAAATCTTAAAAGATCTTAAAGCAGGTAAGCCTGTTATTATCGTTGATGATGAAAGCCGTGAAAACGAAGGTGATCTTATCATTGCTGCAGAGTTTGCGACGCAAGAAAACATTAACTTTATGGTTAAATACGCCCGCGGTATCGTATGTACACCTATGCGCCGTAAAGCGTTAGAAAAGCTTGGGATTCCCGCAATGGTTACTAAAAACACTGATAACCATGAAACTGCTTTCACTGTTACTGTTGACCATGTAGATACTACAACCGGTGTATCTCCAGCAGAGCGTGCCTATACAATTCAAAAATTATTAGATCCAACTGCAAAACCTCAAGATTTTCGCCGTCCAGGTCATGTGTTCCCACTTGTCTATAAAGAGGGAGGCGTATTGGTACGACAAGGTCATACGGAAGCATCTATCGATCTTTGTCGCTTAGCCGGGTTACAAGAGGCTGCAGTTATTTGTGAAATTACAAAAGATGATGGCGATATGGCACGTTTACCGGATCTTATGGAATTTGCTAAAGAACATGATTTAAAAATTGCTTCTGTGGCGGAACTTATTGAATACCGTAAACAACATGAAGATATGGTTGAACTAGGTGCATGCTCTAAATTACCTACTAAGTTTGGTGATTTTAGTATCTTTGTATTTAAGAATGAATTAGATCATAAAGAACATTTAGCTATTGTCAAAGGTAATGTTCAAAATTGTAACGATGTACTTGTACGTATTCACTCTGAATGTTTGACAGGCGATGTATTTGGTTCTAAACGATGTGACTGTGGTGAACAATTAGACAATGCTTTACATGCTATTGAAAAAGAAGGCAAAGGCGTTGTAGTATACATGCGTCAAGAGGGCCGAGGTATTGGGCTGACTAATAAAATTAAAGCCTATGCATTACAAGAACAAGGCCTTGATACAGTAGAGGCGAATGAGCAATTAGGTTTCCCTGCAGATATGCGTGAATATTCTTTGGCGGCACAAATTATACGTTTTTTAGGTATTAATAGTATTCGCTTATTAACTAACAATCCAGAAAAACGTCATGGCTTAGAACATTGGGGGATTAATGTGACTAGTCGTGTACCACTTATTATTGCAGCAAATAAATTTAATGCAGGCTATTTGAAAACAAAAGAAGAAAAAATGGGTCATATGTTAGAAGACTAATAATGGTCTATCTTCAATTTAGAATGGTTTTATCACACATAGAAAATTCTATGTACCGAATATAGGAGGTCATCATAATGGTAGTTCAAGAAGGTAATTTGTTAGGTTCTGGTAAGAAATTTGCTATTATTGGTTCTCGTTTTAATGAATTCATCACGTCGAAATTAATTGGTGGAGCAGAAGACTGCTTATTGCGTCATGACGTTAAACAAGAGGACATTACAGTAATCTGGGTTCCCGGTGCTTATGAAATTCCATTGATTGCTAAAAAAGCTGCCTTATCTGGTCGTTATGATGCAGTTATTTGTGTAGGTGCAGTTATCCGTGGTTCTACTACTCATTATGATTATGTATGTAATGAAGTAGCAAAAGGCATTGCCCACGTTTCATTAGAAACTGGTATTCCCGTTATGTTTGGTGTGGTTACTACAGAAAATATTGAACAAGCAATTGAACGTGCTGGTACAAAAGCAGGTAATAAAGGTTACGATTGTGCTATGGGCGCTATTGAGATGGTTAACCTTATCGATCAAATCTAAGAATTGTATATATAACACTCAGTATCTTATGGTACTGGGTGTTTTTATATTATCGAAAATATGTTCCTTTAAATTTGAATCAAACTAGACGAACATATATTCTTAATTATTGAAAGTTAAATATTTGACATGATATACTATATAAGCAATATAAAAGTAATATCGAAAATAAGTAGAAATAAGGAATGATAGAATGGATTATATAAAACGTTTTACAACCCGTGAAGGGGTTCGTATGTCTTTAGCTGTAACAACCGATACAGTTGAAACTGCTCGTATACGTCACGATTTATGGCCTGTAGCAACAGCTGCTTTAGGTCGTGCTATGACGGGGGCTATCTTATTAGCTGGTGATTTTAAAAACCATGAAAACGTAAGTTTACGCATTAAGGGTGATGGTCCACTAGGAGTGGTACATGTAGATGCATTTTCCGATAATACGGTTCGTGGTTATGTAGATGAACCTCATGTAGATGTACCATTAAAACATGCTGGTAAACTCGACGTTGGTGGTGCAGTAGGTCATAACGGGGAAGTACAAGTTACGCGATTTACACAATTGGCGCAAGACTATACTTCTACAAGCCCGATTCAAAGCGGTGAAGTAGCAGAGGATTTGGCTTATTATTTGTATGCTTCTGAGCAAGTACCTTCTACAATCAGCCTTGGCGTATTGGTAAATCCTGATTACCATACAGTTGTAGCTGGAGGTTTTATCGTACAAGCCTTGCCAGATGCGACAGATGCTGCATTAGCACAAGTAGAAAAAAACATTAATGAACTAGGTCCTGTAACAGAATATTTAAAAGCTCATCCCGATGGCAAAGGCCTTATGGAACGCGTATTAGACGGCTTAACTGTTAATGAGGTCTATAATGAGCCTGTTAATTTCCAATGTCGTTGCGGTCGCGATCGTTTTGCTGGCGTTCTTATGACATTACGTGAAGATGATAAAAAAGCCATTCTAGAAGACGAGACGACAGAACTAGTATGTCATTACTGTAATGAAAAATATCATTTCAGTCGTGAAGAGCTACAAGATATGTTTAAGCCAAAAGGTCCAGTTCAATAATTATTATTAAGAATATAATAACCTTATAAAAATTACAGGCTATATGGTTTTTCCTATAGCCTGTTTTTGTATTCTATGAGAAAATAAAAGATAAGAGTTATTAATAATAGGAGGTCACAATGAGTGCAATCGGTGTAATTGGTGGTACTGGCGTTTATGATCCAACCATCTTTGAAAATATTCATGAAGAATCCTTAATGACACCATATGGTGAAATAGATTATGTACAAGGTACATACCACGGAAAAACAGTCATCTTTGTTGCGCGTCACGGCAAAGATCACACAATTCCTCCACATAAAATTAACTATCGTGCTAATATTTGGGGGCTCAAAAAATTAGGTGTTACATTTATTATTTCTACAACTGCGGTAGGTTCCTTGAATGAAAACTTCAAGCCTGGTCATTTCGTTTTGACTGATCAATTCTTAGATTTCACTAAGAATCGCATCACTACATTCTATGAAGGTGGTGACCGTCCAGTAGCACATCTTGATGTAACAAATCCTTACTGCTCTGAATTGCGTGATATTCTTCAAAAGGTGGGAACGGAACAAGGTCTTACTATTCATAACGGTGGTACTTATGTATGTACTGAAGGTCCTCGTTTTGAAACTCCTGCGGAAATTAAAATGTTCCACATGCTCGGTGGGGATACAGTAGGTATGACTAATGTACCAGAAGTAAACCTTGCTAACGAAGCTGAAATGGCTTATTCCACAATTTCTATGATCACAAACTATGCAGCAGGCATTTCCGAAGCTGCTTTAACACATGGTGAAGTAGTAGAAATGATGGGTGATATGGCGGCTCAACTTAAATCTCTTATCTTAGGTGCTATTGATGCAATCGATGTAGATGCTCGTTATGACGCTCACAATCGCATGCATGAATATGGTGGTTTTAAATTATAATCCATTCATCCTAGAAAACAATAGTTCATCGAAGGAGACGCTATGATTAATATTGAATGGCGTAAAGATACGCTAGTATTATTAGATCAAACTAAATTACCAACAGAGATTTCTTATGTGCACTGTACTGATTGGCGCCAAGTGGCCGAGGCTATTAAAATGCTTCGCGTCCGTGGAGCTCCAGCTATTGGTGTAGCAGCTAGCTATGGTTTAATTTTAGCTGCTATGGAAGCAGGTCGCCAAGAGGTTCCATTTAGTGAGCAATTAACGAGTCTATATGACTTTAGTGAAATATTAAAGGAAACGCGTCCTACCGCAATTAATTTGGCATGGGCTGTAGATCGTGTCATTTCTCTTGTGAAAGCTAATGTTAAAAGCATGTCCTCTATGAGTGAAGTGGCGGACCTCATTACTAAAGAGGCTATTATCATTCACGAAGAAGACGTATCTTTAAATCGTCGTATGGCCGAAGCAGGGGCTACATTATTTGAGGGCAAAAAGAATATTCGCATCTTAACTCATTGTAATGCTGGTGCACTAGCTACAGGTGGTTTAGGTACAGCTCTTGGTGTTGTCCGTAAGCTACATGAAAATGGTCAATTAGAGCGCGTTTATGCAGATGAAACACGTCCGTTATTACAAGGTGCTCGCCTTACAGCCTTTGAGTTACATGAGGATGGTATTCCTGTAACATTAGAAACAGATAATATGGCTGCTTATGCTATGCAACAAGGTCTTATTGATGCTGTAATCGTCGGTGCAGACCGTATCACTACAAAAGGTGATGTAGCTAATAAAATCGGTACCTACGGTGTAGCAGTTCTCGCTAAATTCCATAATATTCCTTTCTATGTGGCGGCACCATATAGCACATTTGATTTTACCTTGGAAAAGGGTACCGATATTCCTATAGAGATGCGCGATGATTATGAAGTAACATCTTTACATGGTGTTCAAACAGCCCCTAATGGTATTGGAGTACTAAATCCTGCATTTGATGTAACACCTCATGAGTTAGTGACTGCAATCATTACTGAGGAAGGTGTTTTAAAGCCAAATTACGAAGAGTCTATAGGTAAGCTACGCCAGATTGTAGAATTTAAATAATTTATTATCTGAATGGTGTAGAATCAATACATCCAAGTGGATTAACTATTAAAAGTTTATTTTTTTATATCTACTCATATTAGTAAAAGGAGTTATTATGCAATCCTTAATTCGAGATATTAACTTAGCAGCAGAAGGCCGTAAAAAAATTGATTGGGTTTCTAACTTTATGCCTACCTTAAATACATTAGGGGATCGTTTTGAAGCTGAACAAACTTTCAAAGGTCAAACTATTGTTGTTAGTGTTCACTTAGAAGCAAAAACAGCATATCTTGCAACGGTTTTAAAACGCGGTGGTGCTGATGTTATCGTAACTGGCTCTAATCCATTGTCTACACAAGACGATGTTGCCGCTGGCCTTGTAGATATGGGTATTACTGTATATGCTTGGTATGATTGTACAGATGAAGAATATTTTGATTTCCTTCATAAAGCATTAGATCATAAACCGCATATCATCATCGATGATGGTGGTGACCTGGTAAACTTGTTACATACTACACGCCAAGATGCTAAAGAACGTCTTATCGGTGGTAGCGAAGAAACTACGACAGGCGTACATCGTTTATACGCATTAGAGAATGCTAAACAATTAACGTTCCCTATGATTGCTGTAAATGACTCTTACTGTAAATATCTTTTCGATAATCGCTATGGTACTGGTCAATCTGTTTGGGATGGTATCATGCGTACTACTAACTTAACTGTAACAGGTAAAAATGTTGTCGTTGCTGGTTACGGCTGGTGCGGTAAAGGCGTTGCTATGCGTGCAAAAGGCCTTGGTGCACACGTATATGTTACTGAAGTAGATCCAATTAAAGCAGTTGAGGCTGTATTTGATGGCTTTAAAGTGTTACCTATGATTGAAGCTGCTAAAGTGGGTGATATCTTCTGTACTGTAACAGGCTGTAAAGATGTTATTGTAAAAGAACATTACGAAGTGATGAAAGATAAAGCAATCATGTGTAATGCAGGTCACTTCGACTGCGAAGTAAACGTAGCTGAATTAGCTGACCTTGCTGTAAGCCATGAGCGCGTTCGTCAAAATATCGAAGGTTATACCATGGCTGATGGCCGTAAGCTCTATGTATTGGCTGAAGGTCGCTTAGTTAACCTTGCAGCTGGTGATGGTCACCCTGCAGAAATCATGGACTTGTCCTTTGCTATGCAAGCCCTTGCTGCAGAGCATATCTTAAAAAACGGCAAAGAAATGGAGCCAAAAGTATATGTATTGCCTCATGAATTAGATGTGGAAATCGCTAAACTTAAATTGAACTCCATGGGCTATGATTTAGACTCTTTAACACAAGAACAAATCGATTATCTAACAAAAGTAAACTAATACTGTATTGAAATATGATGGTTTCTGGAATACATTTTGTATCCAAACTATTACTAGCTTTCAAATTAAACAAATATAACCGAGCTATTATGGCTCGGTTATACCTATGAGGGAAGACTATGTCTGATTTATTGATTACTCATGTAGACGTCCTCACCGATGAGGGTGTTCTAAAAAATCATGCTATTGAAATTGAAAATGGCTATATTACAGATATTTTAAACGACAGTGAAACTGAAACGGCAAAAGACTCTGCTAAGGAAGTACTAGATGGTAAAGGCCAATTGGCGGCGCCAGGTCTTATAAATACGCACACTCATATTGCGATGGGGCTATTTAGAAACTATGCAGATGATCTTGAGCTTATGGAATGGCTTGAAACAGCAATTTGGCCAACAGAAGCAAAACTAAACGACGATTATGTCCGTTATGGCACACAACTTGGCATTGCTGAAATGCTGCGCACTGGTACTACAACTTTTAGCGACATGTATTTCTTTATGAATACTACGGCTGAGGTTGTAAAAGAAACTGGCATTCGATCTGTACTATCTCGTGGCTTAGCCGGTGTATCTCCAACAGCAGATCAAGCATTAGTTGAAAATGCTGACTTATTCCGTACTTGGAATGGTTTTGATAATGACCGCATCAAAGTATTGCTTGGACCACATGCGCCATATACTTGTCCAGATGCTTACATGGAAAAGGTTATCACCTTATCTCATGAGTTAAACTGTGGTATTCATATGCATTTGTCCGAAACAAAAGGGGAAGTGGAGAATGTTATAAAAGCTACAGGTAAAACTCCTATCGCTCATATGCATGATTTAGGTTTGTTCTGGAATACTACCTTGGCCGCACACTGTGTTCATGTTACAGATGAAGATATGGCTATTATGGCTGAAAATAATGTAGCAGTAGCACATAATCCACAATCTAACCTTAAATTAGCAAGTGGTATTGCGCCAGTGCCTGAAATGATTGCCAAAGGTATCACTGTTGGTCTTGGTACGGATGGCTCCGCTTCTAATAATAATGTGGATATGCTTGAAGAAGTACGCCTTGCAGCTACATTACATAAAGCACGACTCTACGATCCTAAAGCCATTCCTGCTCAAGCAGCATGGAACATGGGGACAGTAGAAGGTGCGAAAGCATTGGGCTATACAGACCTTGGAGTACTAGCTAAAGGCTATCGTGCAGACATTGTGTTATATGACGTTTCTGGGTTGCACTGGATGCCTCGTTATAATGATTTAGCTGCTCTTGTATACTCTGCTAATAGTGCTGACGTAAATACTACAATAGTGGGTGGAAAAGTTCTTATGAAAGATAAAGAATTGCTTACTATTGATGAAGAAAAACTTCGCTCAGAAATCACTAAGGCTCAAGCGTATTTCAGTAACTAATATATTAGAAAAAAACTATATCTGTAATTGATTAACTTCTTGTTGTCTATTGTAGTACTATTTAGGTTTGTATTCATATAATATAAGTTTGTATGCGAGGTACTGCTATGCTAAAAAGAATACTTCAATACCTTTCACTCTGTATCGTGCTAGTTAGTTTATTTATATTAGCTGGTTGTAGTAGTAATAGTGCGTCTTCTCAGTCTAAAGGACCTGAAGGGGAATGGATTGCTTACTCAGGCTATACCGTTCAAAATGTAGTGAGTGCTGTAGACACACCAATTTTTATCCTTAATGTAAAGGCTCGTAACGATAGTAAGACGATTTATACAGCAGATATGAAAGCCTATAACTATCAATATACAACACCTGAAAAGAGACCTGTTATTGAATCTACCCAAATGGTAGGGGATATAAAGGAAGCTCGTCTAAATTATATTACGGCCCTTACACTTGTAATGAGTGCTAATGATATAGTAGGTAATTCAGAGAGCTCAAATCCAAATACAATCAAGATGGATATTAGGGACATACCAAATACTGATCTTATTTATGATTCAAAAACAGATACTATTAAATTTTCGGATCAAACTTTTAAACGTGTGAGCGATACGAATAATTTACAAACATTGGCTGATGCGTATAAGAAGGATCTTCAAGTAGCCTCTAATAAATATTTAGAAGAGGTTGGTAATGCAGCCAACCCTAAAACAAAATTTATAACAACCTATAGCTTTGACGACTCTATCATCAAAGACAATAAGAAATAATAAATAAAAGAAAACCCACTCATATTATGATATGTTCCTTTACTAAATAACTAATAAAGGGGTACATATTATATGGAGTGGGTTTATTTTATAATGTTTTACTATAAATGCTATTTTATTACTTTCACCAAGAACATTGGTACAGGAATATAAAATTCATCTTCTTCGCTGTAAATACGAGGGCCTATTGTGGGATCAATTGATACAGAGCTAGCACCTAATTTAGTGAGCAGTTCTTTATCCCATTGAGGTCGTGTAAAGGATGAAATTTCAAGCATATGATAAATAGTATGGCAGCGATCTTTTAAATCATCGCTTACATGTTCATGAGCATGATGAACGGATTGTGGTAAGTCATGGTGGTTACGAGCGTGTTCCGCATCATAATTGAGAATTAAACCACCAGGGCGAATAACACGTAACCATTCGGCATAGGCTTTATCTGGATGAGGTAAGTTCCACGTCACATTACGAGCTACAACGATATCAAAGGTATTAGTATCAAAGCTAAGATTTTCTGCATCCATTACGGAGAAAGTTGCATCACAATCTAGCGACTGTGCTAGTTGATTCGCTTCATCTATCATATTGGGCGTAATATCAATGCCATGTACTGTATGACCTAGTTGGGATAGGATGATACTGAAAAAACCGGCTCCACATCCGATATCCAATATACGTAAAGATCTTTCAGAATCAAATATATGACTTGTTAATTCGTCTATCCATAATTTTAGCTTTGGGCTTTCCAATTCTTTAGCGCGTAAAGCACCAAAATCTTTAGCCCGATCTATCCAATAGGATGTAATAAATTCTTTATCATCCTTCATAGGGTGATTACGTTCAAAAATATCGTTCATATTTTACTTCTCCTCATATTCTATAGTATGTATAGTACCATAAAATAATAATGAACTATACAGCAAAAATCACATTAACTCCATAAATACTAACTATGAGGTATGATATAATACTTCTATGTTTTTGTTTTAATGAAAGGGCAGGGCTATGATATTACAAACTGGACAACGTACAGATATTCCTGCTTTTTATGGACAATGGCTAATCAATCGTGTTCGTGAAGGGTTTGTAGATGTTCGTAATCCATATAATCCGCTACAGGTGACACGGTATCCTATTAATCAAGAGATAGTAGATGGCATTGCATTCTGTACTAAGAATCCTTTACCATTTATTCCACTACTAAATGAAATTGTTGACTACAGACAATACTGGCATATGACAATAACGCCTTATGGAACTGATATTGAGCCCTATGTACCACCTTATGCTTCTGTTATAGAGGGATTTAAACACATATCCAAACTGCTTACTCCTCAATCTATGGTATGGCGCTATGATCCTATCATTTTAACCAATGAGTATACAGTAGATTTTCATTTTGAAAGCTTTTATATAATGGCCAAGTCCCTTAAAGGTTATACAGATACAGTTGTTGTAAGCTTTTTAGATATATTTGATAAGGTGGCTCAGAATTTCCCAGAAGGGTACAGACCGAGTTTAGATGTTCAAAATAAGATCATTAAAGAATTTCTATCCATAGCTCGTTCTCATCATATGACTCTCAAAACCTGTGGAGAAGGGCATATCTTTAAAGAAATTGGTGCTAATACGGAGGGGTGCCTTACTTTAGATTGTTATGAAAGAGCCTGGAATATAAAATTAAAAGCACCAAAACGTACGCCAGCACGACCAGAATGTAATTGTTATTTACATGGTGATATTGGGGCTTATGATAGCTGTAGTCATTTTTGTCGATATTGTTATGCCAATACTAATCAAGCGGCAGTTCGATATAATCGTTTACAACATGATCCAAATTCTAGCTTACTTATTGGAAAACTTTCAAAAAGAGAAATTATCAAAGAAAGTACGGAGAAGAGCTGGATTGTAGAGGAAACTATAACACAAGATAGCTTGTTTTAAGCAGAATTACAAGGAATTACTAAATTAAATGAATTGACTTATCGTGTAAAATAGATACCAAAGGGGTTGTCAAGAAGGAATCTCAGGAATATAAGAGAGTGTAAATGTATTTTTTGTTTAATTTAAAAGGAGGTGCATTTTATGATAACGTATAAGAAAGATAGTAAAGATAATTTACAATCATCTGACTCATCTATGCCCGTGTTAGCAATGTGTTACGACTTTGACAAGACTTTAACCCCTGACGATATGCAGGCACAAGGATTTATTCAATCGGTAGGTTATAACGAGGAGCAAATCAAACAATTTTGGCATGAATCAAATCAGTTGGCTAAAAAACATGATATGGATAATAATTTAGCCTATATGTATAAAATGATTCAAGAAGCAGTAGGCCATTTCTATGTAACAAAAGATAAGCTCATGGAATACGGAAATCAAGTAGAATTATACGAAGGGGTACGGACTTGGTTTGAACGTATTCGCGAATATGGCTTAGAACAAGGCGTTAAGATTGAACATTACATTATTTCATCTGGCTTAAAAGAGATGATCGAAGGCACTGAAATGGCAAAAGAGGGAGCTTTTACCAAAATTTATGCCAGTGCATTTATGTTCGATGATAAAGGTGTAGCTGTTTGGCCTGCACAAGCCATTAACTATACGAATAAGACACAATTTTTGTTCCGTATTCAAAAAGGAATTCTCGATATTAATGATACTGGTGTTAATGATTACATTAAGCCTGAAAATCAACGAGTGCCGTTCCGTAACATGATTTATATTGGGGATAGCGATACAGATATTCCTTGTATGAGTCTTGTGAACGCTAATGGGGGTCATTCTATAGGTGTATATGATCCATTTAAGAAAGATAAAGAAAAGGTATATAAGATGATGCGTCATCATCGTATCCGTTATTATGCACCTGCAGACTATACAAATGGTTCTAAACTAGATACATTAGTAAAGCAAATCATACGTAAAACCGCAGCCTACGAAGTATTAGAAGGCGAATATATTCATTGTAAATACGAAGCCGAGGAGTAATATGGAACAATCTAAATTAACTAGTGAATGGATTCAAATCTTTAACCGATTAGGTTCTGAAGGTAAATTAAAACCTACTGTACCATATCATGATTTATTTAACCGAAAAGAGTTAAAAGGATTTCCGTTACATACATTACCCATGTGGACGGTAAACTTCCCAACAGGGCATATTACATGTTGTGATCCTTTAGTTTCATTGCCGAGTAAGCCTGATACGTATCTTAGAACGGTAGAGCCAGGCACATATCTATTAGAGACTAAGATTATCGAAATGGAACCAAATGAATATCGTTATGTAGCTAGTCGAGTTGTTTTTAGCGGTAATGAGCCTGTATATTACGAATTAGCATTAAAAGGGACTGAAGACTTAACCGATTTAGATGATGGGGATACCTATATTGGATTTCCTGTAGATTCGGGTTTAGCTACAATAGTAGATGCACAAACTATTGAGACATATAACAAATTTTATGAACAATGGCATATAAACTACCCTGAAAAAAATATTTACGATGATTATTATAGTGATTTATTCCAATTGAATGCTATGGCATATCCACAATACCAACGTTCTAAAGGTGATTGGATTAACTTTACAATTCCTGATACAGAATTGACCGTACCGATGATTCAATCAGGCTTTGGAGATGGTTTATATCCAGTATACTGGGCATTTGATAAAGATGGTCAGATCTGCCAAATTATTATGGAATACATTGATTGTAGCGAGGCATATGAATAATGTATTGAATATAGTTAAGGAAATAATTATATATAACTTAATATATATAAATAAGGCGCTTAGATAACTAAGCGCCTTTTAATATGATCGTATTATATTTTGAGATTTAAATACCAAAACTCCAGTTTACTAATACGCGAATAATACTTAAACCAAGAATAATTTCAGCAAGAAATCTTAAAGAACTCTCCATGCCATTACCTAAATGTTTTAAACCGCCAATTTTGGCTTTACTTACAATATCACACCAGCACATATAATTCCTCCATAATAGTATGAGTAAATTAGATAATTTATATTACTATTTTACAATCTAATTCTAAAAATTTCAATATACAGTATTGGTTTAATAGTAAGTTTTTATTAGACAGTTATAATATGTAAGCGTATATAAAGGAATCGTTTAATTAAAAGAGTTAAATATGGTATTATAAAATTAATTATTATTGTGTTGTATAATATTATGGAGAGATATATGAGAAAATTTATATTAGGATTAGCTATAGCATTGGCTGCATGTAATATAACATCTGCAAAAGAATATATTACATTAGAATCCCCAACTGGTAATACTATCGTCGATGAAAAAGGGACTTGGATACTTGGTCCTTATGATAATTTACATGTAGAATATATAGACGAATATAATAATAAATACGTATATGGATCATTTTATGAAAATGGACGAAAGCGGTATGTAAACTTAGTTGAATTAGCCTATTTACCAGCAGGCTATGAATATCAATTTGATTATGATTTGGCTAAGGCATTGACTAATGGAGGGTTTAAACTAGTTAATTCCAATGGTACCTATGCTATTAATGATGTAGTAAATCAATATAGTACGATAAATGAAAATTTAATATTGGGAAAGAAAGGTGACTATTGGTATCTATATAATAAAACTAATGGTGTTCAAATTATGGGAAATCCTATAAAGGATGGTTGGGATAATATTGAATTTTACTGGTCAAAAAATGACAAGAAAAATTTATTTGAAATACATACTGCGGATGATTATATTAAATTTGTTACTGAAGAGGGCATTTTACTGACTGAAAATGAAGCACTAAATCTTATTCATACACATGACTATGAAAAGTCAACAACAGGGGCTGGACAAGGGACGAATGGATATTCAGATGAAAGTCTATATAGTAGAAAACCATCAGATACTTATCAATTATTTACTCAAGTAGATAAAAAAGGAAATACTTTGTATGGATTGAGAACGAGTGAGAATGAAATAGTAATTCCTGCGAAATATAAATCTATACAACATCTAGGTAAAGAATTTTCTTATTTTATTGTATCTAATGAAAAAAATAAGTATGGTATTATTGATTCCTTAAATCAAACTGTAGTTGCAATGAACTATGATTCTTATGAAAGATTAAGTGATCGTAGTTTTGTATTAAAGGATTCGATTGGAAGCCATATATTTAATGCTGAGACGGGTGTTTTATTTGATGTGGTGTATGATAGTATAGATACATCTAAGCCTAATTATGTATTAAATAAAGTTACGACAGCAACTTATGATAAGACAAAATATGTGATTGCCACAAATTCAGGTTATAAACTATTCGAATTACCACATTTTGATGACGATATAACCTCATTTTATAAAGACTTATTTGTTTATAAGTCTGATAGTAAATATGGTCTAATGGATTATAAAGGCCATATAGTCGTTGAACCTAAATTTGATAAGATCACCATAGATGAACCATTATTAGCTGCATATATTAAAAAAATAGAATCCGTTGATAAATAATGAGTATGTATCTGGTTATTTTTAGAAGTAACTTACATAAACTAGCTTATAGGAATATAGGCTAGTTTTCTTTTGTTTTTAAATTACTTCCGATAACGATATATTATCGGAAGTAATTTAATGTCAAAAATTGGGCCTAAATGGCCCAATCCCTTGTGTTATATAGTTTTTTGCTTATTTACGTTTAAATGTGTATGGTTCGTATTCTACATCATTATGGCGGTTAGTCCACCAGTTCCAGCCGATTCTTGCTAACTTCCAGGCAATGAATCCTACGATGATTCCTAATACTAAACCAGTTAATACATCTGTTGGATAATGTGCAAATAAGTAAACTCTAGAGAATGCTACTACTATTGAACCTAACAATGCTAAAATCCCTAAATAACGCTTCTGAGGCGCTATTTGAGTTAAGCCTAGGTAAATCGTCATAGATGATGCAAATGAACCAAAACTGTGGCCTGATGGGAATGAATAGCTTGTAGCTTTTGGTAGTGCAGATTCCAACGGCACCGTTACATTTGGAAAATCAACAAATGGTCTTAATCTCGCTACATTTGGTTTTAAACCTTGGTCGCCAATTATAAATACAAATCCTAAAGCAATAATAATTGCCACGCCTAAAACACGATATTTTTTTTGTAGCATTAATAATAAGGCTATTATAATCCATAATGCGCCATTGCTTGTAATTTTTGAGATAAATGCCATAATTGGTGTTAAAAAACTATATACAAAATGTTCATGTACATAGAAGATTAAAGAGTGATCAAATTGTAAAATTGTGTCCATAAATTCCTCTTCTATTCTACTTTTACCTAAATGATAATTATTGAGAATGTCTTATTATGCTTTTTATTTTAATAATTAATCTATACTAATTTATTTACGTATATAATGATTTCTCATTTACAGCCCAAATAATAGCCTAAACTATTTATATACAATGGTCAATAGTTTAGGCTATATTTCATAAAAGCTATAGTTATGATTTCTTTTTATCTGTTTTCTTAGGTGGCGCTTCAGGTGTTGCAGGCATTGTAATAATCGTATCTACAGGGTCATATACAGACTCAAAGGAATCAGTTTGAGTAACCCAGTTACCATATGTAATGGTTCTATACGTATTCATTTTTAAGCCTACATGGCCCTCTTGTACCTCTTTTTCTTTTAAAGATGGATCTACCTTAGTTATTGTTTTATTTGGAATCTCACCATAATCGCCTACAGAGATAGATACATTTTTTGGTTTATCTTCAGCTGTACCTATAATGTAAATAGTTAACGTACCATTATTCATAACACTTAAGATATAAATAGAATGTTGGTACGGATTTCTAAACTTAAAGTCTAAATAGCCCCAAGCTACCGTAGCATCTCTACCAGCTTGAATATATCCAACTGGTTCAAAATGAGGTGTACGTTCAACAATATTCATACCAGATAATAAAGCTGTATTAAAAATAGTAGAACTTACTTGGCAAATACCGCCACCAATGCCTGGAACTAATTTGCCATCAATCATAACAGGCGCATCATCATAGCCAGCTTCTGCAGTACGTTCGCCTACAACATCGTTAAAAGAGAATTGTGCACCGTGCTTAATGAGTGTACCATTTATCTTATCAGAAGCTAATTGGATATTATGTGTTCTGCTTTCATTACTTGGATTATACTCCGTTGTGAAAGATGCTAATACAGTATTTAAAGGTTTTAGATCAGTATCAGTAACTTTTACCGTATTCTGCGTAGTAAATACCATAGAAAGAGAATTTATACTATCGCTAATCTGTAGATCATCTTTTAGCTTTTTCAAGGTAGCATCGATATCAATACGTTTGCCTTCTTTTGACGGATGTATTACTACTTGTCCATTTTCAACAGTAAGATAGGCATCATGACCAGGTGTATCTATTGTTTTTGCTAACTCAGTGAGATATGTTTTGCCTTTTACTTCGTCTAACTTATATTGTGGTTTAAAATGATGACCATAAAATAAACCATTAAATCTATGTGACAATACTGTCCACATATCATCCTCATAGCCGTATGTGGAAATAGCTTTTACCATAGCCTCTGTATCGAATTGAATACCTAAATCATGATATGTGGCCTGTTGTTTTTTATTATTTCCCATATCGATAGATATAATCTGAGGTATCTTATCATTCACCTCTTGTAAACGTGCTTGTAATTCGTTCTTTGGTGTATTTGATAGATCTGTATCATTATAATATACACCATAAGAAATATTTTCTGTTGGAATGTATGAGCAACCACTTGTACCCAAAAGAACAAGTACTGTTCCTACTAATATGTATTTCTTCGTCATGTATTCGTAAACGCTCCCGAATTATTTATTATATTCTCTAATTATAGCATATAAAGATCTAATCTATGGTACAATTATATTAATATTTTATGGGTAAGGGTGAATTATGTCAGAGTCTAAGAAACAACAAAAGCATTTTTATTTGCGCAATAATGATGCGCTTATGAATAGTACAAAGTTGTCTATGAAAGCAAAACAAAGCATATTGTTATCTAAGGCTGAGAATACTGTTGATGCTTACGAATCGGATTGGGACGATTTCGTAGATTGGTGTACTTATCAAAAGGTATCTTATTTTCCAGCTACACCAGAAACAATAGTAAATTATATTAACGATCTAGCAGATTATGCAAAGGCAAATACAATTTCACGTCGTATTAGTGCTATATCTGAAAATTTTAATGCTTCTGGCCAAAGAGATAATCCATGTATGGCTCCTATCGTTAAACAGGCCTTACGTGGTATTAGACGATTAAAAGGAACATTCCAACAAGGAAAAACCCCAGTTTTGTTAGAAGATATTGAAGATATTATAGACTGTATGACTAAGCTAGATGTACCGGAACTTCAATTATTGCGCGATAAAGCTATTCTTTTGATTGGCTTTATGGGTGCTTTCCGGCGCAGTGAGATTGCAGCTATTACAGTAGAAAATCTTCAATTTTCACCACAAGGTGTTGAAATCTTTGTAGCATCCTCTAAGGCCGATCAAGAAGGTCAAGGTGCAGTGGTAGCTATCCCACATTTATCTGGTTCTCCGTTAGATGCAGTACGAGCCTTACAACAATGGTTACGTGCTTCTGGTATTACTGAGGGACCTGTATTTAGAGGGTTTACAAAAAATATGTCTTTACGTAAAACAGCTATATCCGATAAGATGATTGCAGAAATCGTAAAGAAATATATTTCTCTTATTGGTCTAGATCCGACCATGTATGGCGCTCATAGTTTACGTCATGGCTTCGCAACGACTGCAGCAGCTTATGGTGTTGAGGAACGTAATATTATGCGACAAACTCGCCATCATAGTGTTAATATGGTTCGTCGTTATATTAATGAAGCCAATAAATTCGTTGATAATCCTATCTCAACGATCTTTGAGAAACGATTTAGATAACAAAAAGCAGCTAACTCGATTGAGTAGCTGCTTTTTTGCGTGGGATATCCCCATATATATTTAGTTTTGAGCCACATAGTCCAAAGCTCTAACTGGACTATCAGTTTTTTTAGCTGGCACTTTTAATACTGTACCAGGTACAAGTGCACCAGAATCGCTAATATTGTTAAGTTCCTTCATGGCATATACCATTTCACGAACATCCATATCTTTATGAGCTGTACGTGCTGCAATGTCCCACATTGTATCTCCTACTTGAACCTTTACCTCACGTACATTATGTGTATTTACCTCTGTTGCAGGATTTGACATATTATAACCAAATAATACTGTTAAGCACATTCCTACCATCATCAATATATTTTTCATCTCATACCTCACATTTACATCGAACATAATATCTGAGAACATTTGTTTGTTTACATGCTTATAATAGCACACGAACGAATGTTCGGTCAAGTGTTTTAGAACAAATGTTTGCAAAAACTTTTAAAATTGCCTATAATAGGTATATAAGTTAAGTAAATATTTTATATTTTTATTATATAGTACATTATGTGGTAATTTTTACGCATATAGATTGACATTAATCTGACATTAGATTGACTTTGGAGGTTTATCGTGAGACGCCCTGCTACAGATATTAATACAAAACAGCGCCGTATATTAGACTTTATAAAAGATTCATTACATAATGAATATCGTTGTCCTACAGTTCGTGAAATCTGTACACATGTAGGGCTAAGTTCCACTTCTACTGTTCAATCTCATTTGAATGCGCTAGAAAAATTTGGCTATATTAAACGTGATCCAAATAAAAATCGTGCTATTACCGTTTTAGAAGATACTAAACCTTCTATCTCAGTAACTGGTAATGAAACGTCTAGCTCTGATAACTTTGAGTTTTTAGGCGCAGGTCTTAAACAAGTACCTCTTATCGGTACTGTACAAGCAGGTATGCCTATTACTGCTGTGGAAAACTTAGAGTCCACGCTTACATTGCCAGTTCAATTGACTGGTGATTCCGATTGTTTCTTGCTTCGTGTTCAAGGCGAATCTATGATGAATATTGGTATGTATGAAGGTGATATGCTCATCGTACGCCATCAAAATACAGCTAATAATGGCGACGTAGTTGTAGCACGTATCGATGATGAAGCTACAGTAAAACGTTTTTACAAAGAAAATGGTCACATTCGTTTGCAGCCTGAAAATGATGATTTTGATCCAATTATTGTAGATGATTGTCATATTGAGGGCCTCGTAATCGGTCTTGTACGAGATAGAATATAAACAAAAGAACGGCAACATATTGTTGCCGTTTTTTTGTTACATGTATAAAGTTTATTTTTAATGTAAACTATTTTCTCTCCGTAGAGTAGCAAAAATAGCACCTGATATATTATGCCATACACTAAATATCGCCCCTACTAGCGTTGCTAATGGATTTAATGCAAAATTTGTTGCTGCCAATGTTACGGCTAAACCACTATTCTGCATTCCTACCTCTATTGCTAGCGCTGTAGTTTTATCATATCTTAATTTAAGCAGTGCTCCTACACCTAAGCCTAGTAGTAGACCTAGTATATTATGTATACCAATGACAATAAGTGTTTCCAGCCCAGAAACCAATAGTTTATCCTTGTTGATAGCAATAATGGCTGCTATTAATAGTATAATAGCTATCATTGAGAAGATAGGACTAATACTAGTTAAAGTATTAATATGTGATTTACATACATATTGGATTACAGCGCCCAATAAGATTGGCACAACAATAATTTTTACCATAGTAATCATCATTGGTAGTACTTGAACATCTACTCATGCGCCACCAATATATAGGATTAATAATGGTGTAACTATGGGAGCTATTAATGTTGAAGTAATTGTCATTCCTACAGATAAAGGGACATCACCATTGGCAATATAGGTTATAACATTACTGGCTGTTCCACCGGGACAACAACCTACTAATATAACACCAATAACAATATCCGGTGATAAGGTAAATATATGGCAAACAAAAATAACAGTAAGATTGTAGTATAAATAAAAACCAGTAGCTATAATGTAGTTACTGGTTTTAATTATACTGATATTTTATTGTAAATATTCTACTAATGCTTTATCAATATATGCTGCTTCATCAGCCGTTGGTTCACACATTGGTAAATTAAATTTTCCCACAGGCAAGCCAATTTTACGGGCTGCATATTTGACAGGAATCGGATTTGTGGTGATGAACATTGCTTTTATGATTTCTGATAAGGCTTGATGAATACGAATCGCTTCGTGGTTATGACCAGATTCATAAGCTTGAATCATAGCATTCATATCTTTGCCTGCTACATGAGATACTACGGATACTACCCCACACCCCCCAATAGAAAGCATCGGTAATGTAAGACCATCATCCCCACTATATACCATGAAATCATCTCTAGGCATTAAGCGCTTAATTTCAGAAGCAATCATCAAATTACCACTTGCCTCTTTAATCGCACAAATATGTGGATATTCGTTATGTAGTTGAACTAAGGTAGTTGGGAAAATACCTGTCCCCACACGACTTGGAACATTATACACCATGATTGGCAATGTAGTAGCTTCTGCAATAGTTTTAAAATGCAAATATTGACCTTGCTGGTTAGGTTTATTGTAATAAGGTACTACAACTAGCAAACCATCGATACCATCGATTTTAGAGACTTCCTTTACAAAGTCTGCAGAAGCTTTTGTATCGTTACTGCCTACATTGGCAATAATCGAACCTTTATGTCCACATTCTTTTGCAATCGCATTAAATAGAGCTAATTTTTCGTCTCTAGACATAGTTGGGTTTTCACCCGTTGTACCACAAACTACAAGACCATCAGAGCCATTATCTAACAGATAATTGGCGATATCAATACAATTTTCAATATTTACGGATCCATCACTATTAAAGGATGTCACCATAGCTGTTAACACTCGACCAAAGGTTTTCATATATATCCTCCCCTTGATAGATTAAAATGCTTGTTTTTCCACCAAGTACTCAGCAATTTGCAACGCATTAAGAGCTGCACCTTTACGAATTTGGTCCCCTACAATCCAGAAGTTCATACCGTTGTCATTGTATAAGTCTTTACGAATACGACCTATTTCACAGTCGTTTTGATTAGATGTATACAATGGCATAGGGTAAATTTGTTCAGCAGGATTATCTTTAACTTGTAAACCAGGGAATTTTTCACATGCCGCTTTGAAAGCCTCTACAGATACCGGTTCTGCTGTTTCTACCAAGACAGATTCAGAATGGGAGCGATATACAGGAACACGAACTGTAGTTGGAACTACTTGAATAGTTTCGTCATGAAGAATTTTTTGTGTTTCGTAAACCATCTTCATTTCTTCTTTAGTATAATCGTTTTCTAAAAACACATCAATTTGTGGCAATAAGTTGAAAGCTACAGGATAGTGTTTAGGAGCAGAGCCTGTTGGTAATAGATTTGCTGTCATCTCTTTGCCTGCAGTATATTGTTTTACTTGATTTTCAAGTTCTTCAATACCTTCTTTACCTGCACCAGATACAGCTTGGTATGTGCTTACAATTACGCGTCTAATAGGAGAAATATCATGAAGAGGTTTTAAACCTAAGCTCATAATGATTGTAGAGCAGTTAGGATTTGCAATGATACCTTTATGTTTCAAAATATCTTCTGGGTTAACTTCTGGTACTACGAGTGGAACTTCAGGATCCATACGGAATGCACTAGAGTTATCGATTACAATAGCACCGCGTTTAGCGGCTTCAGGCGCTAATGTTTTAGATATAGAGCCACCTGCAAATAATGCAATATCAATATTATCAAAAGATTCAGGTTTTGCTTCTTCTACAATATATGTTTTACCATTCACAGTAAGTTCTGTACCTGCAGAACGAGCGGAAGCTAATAGTTTTAAGTTTTCATAAGGAAAGTTACGTTCTTCAATAAGTGTAATAAATTCAGCACCTACTGCACCAGTAGCACCTAGAATAGCAACATTAGGTTTTTTCATTGATACATCTCCTTGCACAAATATTATAAATAATGTTCTAAACCGTATGTTAAGCCAGTTTTAGAACTAATTTTTTTACATGCTAATACTACGCCTGGCATAAAAGATAAACGACTTAAGCTATCATGACGTATGGTTAATGTTTCATCATAACCACCAAATAATACTTCTTGATGAGCTACATAACCTGGAAGGCGTACACTATGAATTGTTACATCGTCAACCTTAGCACCACGAGCACCTGGTAAACTTTCACGAGTCAAATCCTCATCAGCAGTTACCTTAGCAGCTTGTTTAGCATCGTTAATTAATTTAGCTGTTAAAATAGCTGTGCCAGAAGGCGCATCGTATTTGTGATTATGATGTAATTCTATAATTTCTACATTAGGGAAATATGGAGCGAGCTCTGCAGACACTTTCATCATCATTACTGCCCCAAGAGAAAAGTTTGGAGCCACTAAGCAATTCGCTTGATTGGAACGACCAATTGCATCAAGTTCATCGCGTTGTTCTGCGGTCAATCCTGTAGTACCGATGACAACATGAATCCCAGCGGATAACATTCTTTTCGCGTTTTCATAAATAACAGCAGGATTAGTAAAATCTACAATAACATCAGGTTTATTTGTATCTAAAACCTCATCGATGGAGGCATTCATCTTGATACCTAATTGTTCGATTCCTGCTACGGAGCCTACATCTTCCCCTGCCTTAGTTGGATCAATACCACCAACTAATGTTAATTCAGGATCATTATGTACCGCTTTAACTACTTCACGACCCATTTTGCCGCCAGCGCCATTTACCATTACTCGAATCATATATACCTCCAAAAAAGCCAGTGGATGCATCCACTGGCCTTATAGATTATATAACTATATATACTCTTACGAAAAGCTCAATGATAGCACTCCACCAATACAGGATTGATGACAGTTGTCTATCTATTAAATAGACAACCAGAACGATGAGTCGCAATCATCGAACTTCGGCAAGCATCCCTTTTATCATGGATCAATGCATGCCTACTCCTCATGATTACTCTTAATACTCGCACCTCTATCAACATATTCATTTAATACTATTAGTATAAGTAATTATGCGATTTTAGTCAATTAAAATGGTCAATAAGTTCTTTCGCCGCTGCAAGTGCTGTAGCAGACATTCCCTTACCAGACATCATAGACGCAATTTGTGTTACTCGTTCTTCCTTATTTAAAACTGCTAATGTAGAAATTGTACGATCATCTTGCTCGATTTTAGATAGATGATAGTGTTGTTTCGCAATACTTGCAGTTTGAGGCAGATGAGTAATGCAAAATACTTGATTGGTTTTAGATAAATTAAGTATTTTCTCTGCCACCTTAAGTGCTATATCACCACTGATACCGACGTCAATTTCGTCAAACACCATCGTTTTAAAGGTATCACTACGGAATACAGATTTAAAGGCTAATGCAATACGGGCTAACTCACCACCGGAAGCTACTTTATGTAGTGGTAATAATTGCTCCCCCTTATTTGCGGAAAATAACATTTCAATGGATTTTGCACCTAATGAAGATAATTCAATACCATCTTCAATCTGAAATTGAATATCCCCTTTTGGCATACCTAAATCAACTAGTTCTTGATGTAAGGCCGTAGCAATAATTTTTGCATTTTTAAGACGTACCTCGTGTAAAACAGTTAAGGCTTCTTCTGCTGCCTTTTTCGCTTCTTCTAAACGAGCTTCTAATTCGTCTTGCGCAAATACAAGCCCTTCTAATTCTTCTAAGCGAGCTTGCGCCTTTTCTTCGTAAGCTAAAATCTCCTCTACGGTTTCACCATATTTTTTCTTTAACCCATAAATGGTTGTATCTCGATCTTGGCAATACTTATAACGTTCTTCATCGTAACTGATGGTGTCTCTGTAACGATCTAAAGATTGCGCGGCTTCTTCTAGTTGAAAATAAGCAGAGTCCACCATTTCTGATACTTCTTTTAACTCGCTATCGTATTTTACCAAATCATTAACCTCTGCCTTAATCGAGTTAATCGTATCAAGTAATGGTTGACGTCCATTATAAAAAGCATCATAACAAGAACCTAATACCTTATCAATATGTTCAAAACTGTCTAAACGCTTAAGTTCTTCAGCAATAATTACATCTTCACCAACACTTAGACCAGCGTCTTCAATTTCGTCGATTTGGTATCTAAGCATATCAAGATCCCGAGCTCGCTCAGACATATTTTCTTGTAAATGATCTACATCTTGTTTTGCTTGCTTATAAATTTTATACGCATCAGTATAAGCTTTATAGGCTTCTTTTCCTTCCTTATTAAAAGTATCTAAATATTCATGATGTGTATCAGCATCTAGTAAGCGTTGGTTGCTATATTGTCCGTGAATATCTGCTAAGTATTGACCGATTTCCTTTAAAGCTTTTAAAGGTATTGGTTGATCATTAGCCAAAATACTAGATTTGCCATTACGGTTAAAAGATCTAGATAGAATTAACTGGCCTTCTTCTATCATGATATTTTTAGACTCTAATAGGTCTTGAATACTTTGGTGATTAGCAATATCAAATATTCCATCAATAACAAAACTATCTTTACCGTGACGAATAAACTCGCTACTTGCGCGTTCTCCTAATAGGATACTAAAGGCATCCATAAGAATGGATTTCCCTGCCCCAGTTTCGCCGGTAAAGATAGTAATGCCATCATTAAATGAAATATTCATTTGCTCAATCAACGCAAAGTTGCGAATGCTCATTTGCGTTAACATATTATTAGTCCTTCATTAAATCTTGAATTTTCGCTAAAATTGCTGGAACTTCAGCTTCAGATTTTGCAATTAACAAAATAGTATCATCCCCTGCTAATGTACCAATAATTTCAGACCATTTTGCATGGTCGATAGAAAATGCTACAGATTGAGCAGAACCAGGGATTGTATGTAATACAACTTGGTTTAAACTGTGATCAACCTTAATCAAAGAATCTTGGAATAGTCGGTTAATACGACTACGAGATAAAACTACATTTTCCTCTGGAGATAATGCATAACGATAATGTCCATCGCCTGTAGGAATTTTGATTAACATCAATTCCTTAATATCACGAGAAACTGTAGCTTGTGTTACTTCAATACCTTCTTCTAGTAAAGCCGCAGCTAACTCCTCTTGTGTTTCAATCGCCTTGGACTGCACGATCTCTTTAATTTTGTTATAGCGATAGCGTTTCATTTTGAACTCCCTTTTTTAAACCTTGCACATAAAAGAGAATAGTATCTTTCTGATAATATTATACCATATATTCATAATTAATATATGGTATAAATCGCATATATTATACGTCTTATGCATATTATATTAATATTTAAAATATTGTTAATATTCTATATAATAACAACGTACAAATTCATAGCTAATAAGGTTCATCTATTTATAGGGAATTAATAATTTAAAAATAGAAAAATATACATGTATAATTAAAATCCCCTATAAAGGGGGTTTTACTAACTGAGTATGAGTTTTATTCATAATGAATAAAGATATATTTCGTTTTATCGTTTTTGCAATATAAATAACTCAGGTGGATTATGTATTTGGTTCATCGGATGCCAATGACATACATTATATATTTTCTGATCTAAATCTGATAAATACGATTTAAGAGACTGCATTTCTTCAAATCCCTCTGTTGTTCCAGGGTAAGCAACTATTGTAATAACTCCAGACTTGGAAAGTTTTTGTAAACCTTCATTTATGGCATCAATGGTCTGGTGCGGTTTTGTTACAACTTGGTGATCTCCTCCAGGTAAATATCCGAGGTTAAAAATCATTAAATCAATAACTTCATCTTTTAATTGATGAGCTACCGCCAAATCATGAGAGTCATGAATAAACGTTAAACTTACTTCTGGCGCAATATCATTTGATTGTAAAAGCTCCTTGCTAGTTTTAATAGCTTTCATTTGAATATCAATTCCATATAGATGGCATGCTTTTTGTGCCCGTTTAGAAAGGTATAAAAGATCATGGCCATTACCACATGTAGCATCTACTACCACTTTGGCATTTTCCATGCATCGATCCCAGATTAAATGTTGGAATTGAACAGCATTGTTAATGTTAATCACAAAACCACCCCACTTGAGATTTGGTTATAACAATTCATCTCGACGAGATGCTAACTTTTTAAATAGTGTACCAAAGAAACATTGATCCTTGAATCGTACAAATAAACAATATACAGGATTAGAGCTTATATGTAAGGTTTCTTTATTTGTAAAAGTATAGTCAAATGTACCATCAATACAAATATGTAATTGTGGTTCTCTTTCCGGCATTGTAATTTGAATCGTATCATGTTCCTCTAAAACAAGGCTTACACCTTGAATTAAATGTGGTGCTACTGGGGTGACAATGATTGATCGATTATCTGGTTTCATGATTGGACCACCAGCCGATAGATTATAGCCCGTAGAACCTGTAGCAGAGGAAATAATTAAACCATCCGATGGATACATTTGCGTGTGTTGATTATTAATAGACATATTAATTCGAGCCATTTTAGCAGGTTCAGCACGAGTAATGACAATTTCATTAATGATTGGTACTAACTCTTCTTCATTACCATTATTGCGGTCAATATATGCATATAAGTGGCCGCGCTTTTCAATATTGTAATCACCGTTAGCGATACGTTTAATATGGCTTTGCATTTGGTGAACTTCAATTTGGTTTAAAAAACCTAATTCGCCAAGATTAATACCACAAACAGGTACATTATATGGATAAATTTGTCTTGCAAGATGGATGATGGTACCATCACCACCAAAACTAAAGGCAATATCTATTTCTTTAAAAATTTCTGGGCGACTTAAAATATGAGTTTCAGGAATCTTAAGTACTCGTGCAGGTGCATCTGATTCGAGATCATCTGGCAAAAATACTTCGATACCTTCATCTTTACAAATATGTGCAGCCATTTTTAAAACTGCCATAATATTGCTTTTCCCCATATTAGGGAAGAATCCGATACGCATAGTAATCTCCTATAGTGAATGAGCGTTTATAACGACTGAATCAATTAATTCATCGTTAATCGATAAAGCCCCTTCTTCGTACTTTTTAAAATAACCTAAAAACTCAATATTCCCTTCCATTCCTTTGATTGGAGAGAAAGTTAAGCCGTGTGTATATAAACCACAGTCATACGCAACTTGTAGAATACGATGTAATACTTCTTTATGGATCTCACTATCTCGTACTATACCACCCTTACCAACATTTTCTTTACCAGCCTCAAATTGTGGTTTTATTAAGGCCACAAGTGAGCCCGTATCTTTTAATAAATTAGTAGCTACTGGTAAAACTTTGTCTAAAGAAATAAATGCTACATCAATAGAAATAAAATCAACAAGTTCACCTATTTGTTCAACAGTAACTGTACGGATATTTTGTTTTTCCATATTGATTACACGTGAATCTTGGCGTAATTTCCAAGCTAATTGATTATATCCTACATCGATGGCAAAGACCTTAGACGCACCGTTTTGTAATGCGCAATCTGTAAAACCACCTGTACTAGCTCCTATATCAATCATCACAGCCCCATGTAAATCGATAGGGTAAGTTTGAATAGCCTTTTCTAATTTAAGTCCTCCACGACTTACATAAGGTAAAGTATTGCCTTTTACAATAATATTGGCATCCACAGGAATCTTGGTGCCTGCTTTATCTATACGTGTAGTATCCATAAATATAAGGCCCGCCATAATAGCTGCTTTTGCTTTTTCTCTACTTTCAAAAAGACCTCGATTAACGAGGAGTATATCTAATCGTTCTTTGTTGCTCATATTACACCATGATAAATACAATAAAACTGAATAAAGGCCACGAGAATGCCGAGAATTAAACCACCAAATACTTCGATAGGTGTATGTCCCAACAACTCTTTTAATGCTTCTTTACGTGTAATGACAACAGGTATATTCTTTTTGGTAAAATAATCTACAATTTGATTAAGTATTTGAGCTTGTCGTCCTGCCTCTAATCGTACACCAGACGCATCATACATAACAACAATTGAAAATACTAAAGATAATATAAAAAGATCTGATACACCATTTTTTAAATAAATTGCTGTTGTTGTAGCGATAACAAATGATGTATGTGAACTTGGAAAACCACCAGATCCAACAAGGCGCTCTGGACGAAATTTACCATGTCTTACAAGTTGCCATACGAATTTAATAGCTTGAGCAGTAAACCAGCCCCAAAATGCAGCTTGTGCGATATAATTATGTGTTATTTGTGGTAATATATCAATCATTGTTTATACCTTCTACAGGTAATACCTATTAATTCGTACGTTCTAAAAGATAATCAATTAATGCTGCCAGTATAGTTGTATCATAAGAAAGCAAGTTTAACGCATCATGAGCTTGTTGTCCTACTAAGGAGGCTTGTTGTTTTGCCTCCTCTAAGCCTAGTAAAGATACATAGGTAGATTTATGTTGGCGAATATCACTACCAGGTGTTTTCCCTAATTCTTCAATAGTACCGGTTACATCTAAAATATCATCAGTGATTTGGAATAACAATCCCAAGCAATTAGAATATTCCATAAGGGCTGTTCGTGTAGTATTATTAGCATTTCCAAGAATAAGACCTAATTCTACAGAAGCGTTAAATAGTGCACCTGTTTTACCACTATGTAAAACCTTTAATTCTTTTAAAGAAATATGTTTGTCTTCGCTGAGTAAATCAAAGGCTTGTCCCCCAACCATACCTTCAGGACCAGCCGCAGTAGCAACACATCGTACAGCATCTAGTTTTTGCTGTGCACTAGCAATTGTATTTGATGTCATCAATTGAAATGCATATGTTAATAACCCATCACCGGCTAAAATAGCAAGCCCCTCACCGTATACTTTGTGATTAGTCAAATTACCTCTGCGATAATCATCATTATCCATAGCTGGTAAATCATCATGAACTAATGAATAAGTATGGATACACTCCATAGCACATAGAAATTCCTTATAATCAGCTGGCTTTTTATGAAGCATTTCTAACACAGCCTTAGTTAAAATAGGTCGTATTCGTTTGCCACCTTGCATTAAACTATAATTCATAGATTCATAAAGTGGTTTAAATTCTTGATTTGGGCTAGTTAATACCTCCCCTAACCACTGTTCAATATTTTGTTTGCTAGACGCTAAATAATCTTTGAACATAGAATCTCCTTATTCACTGATGCGGACTTCTTCGATAATTTGTTGTACTTCATCTTCAACAGAGTCAAGCATTTCAGCACATTCTTTTACCAAAGTTAAGCCCTTTTTATATTGTGATAAAAGCTCAGAAATGGTCATATCCCCATCGTCTAATTGCTTAACAATCCCTTCTAAGGCCTTATATTTTTTCTCATAATTTTTTAGTGATGCGGCCATCCTTGTGCGCCTCCTTTACCGTAGCAGTAATATAACCATCAGCTAGTGTAACTCGTATATCATCATTTGTTTGTAATTGGACAACCGATGTAATAGGTTCGTTATCATGTTCAACCTTTGCAAAGCCTTTAACCATTATTTGTAATGGGTTTAGCGACTCTAACTGTTGTGCCAATAATGCTAAGCTATGTCTCTCTGTATTGCAACGTTCTTTAGTTGCATTAGTTAAAGTTTGTGAAAGCTCTTGTAAATGTGATTTTTGCTTATGTAAAAATTGCAGAGCTGGAATGCCAAGTCTTCGATTAAAGAGCAATGTTAAATCTGTACGTTTTTGTTGTAGTGTATAGCGCATATATTCGTGTAAATACTCTTCTTTTTCTGTCAGCTGATCTTGTAATGTAGTAATTGGAAGTACTGCCATTTCTGCAGCATGACTAGGCGTAGCACCACGTGCATCAGCAACATAATCACATAATGTATAATCCGTTTCGTGACCTACCGCCGAAATAATCGGTGTATGAGCATTATAAATTGCCTCTACAACAGCTCTATCATTGAAACACCACAAGTCCTCCATAGATCCACCACCACGACCAATGATGATGACATCAACATCTGGATCAGCATCTGCCGTAGCTATTCCTTTAGCTATAATTGGACCTGCGGTATTACCTTGTACAGGAACGGAAAACAGTTTAAATTGAACCAATGGATTGCGTCTCTCACTGACATGTAGAATATCATGCAATACGGCACCAGATTGAGATGTAACGATACCAATACAACTCGCCATGTACGGTAAACTTTGTTTATGACTATCATCAAAGTACCCTAGGGCAGTTAATTCACGTTTTAAAGCATCAAATTCGAGCTGTAACGGACTTTTAGCCCCTATCTGCATATCTGATGCAATGAGATTTAAACGGCCCATCTTATTGTAAAAGTTAACAGATGCTTTTACAGTTACTAATAAACCATTTTGAATGGCATTAGCTAGTCCCTTTTGCATAACGGTACTAGACCACATTGTCACATCAATAGCAGATTCCTCATCTTTTAAAGAAAAATACATATGTCCACTACTATGGCGTTTGGCATTAATGATGGTACCACTTACGTATACATTCTTTAATAGATACTCACGATCTAAAGTACGCTTTATGAGATTGTTCAATTGTGTAATGGTTAATACATTCACGATTATCCTCTAGATTCTTGTAAATACGCAGCACCAAAAGCATTACCTGTGGCATTATCAACAGAAAATTGTGGCTGTGCCACATGTAATTTTAGATAATTTCGTTTACAATAGGTTTCCATCCGCTTACGAAGTAAACTATTACTCATCACACCACCTACAGCGATAAGTGTACGTACAGGTTTCTCTTTAGTATGATAAGTTATCATTTTCTCTAGAGCATTTCCAATAGAAGTAAAAACAGCTCTAGCTAAATTAGATTTATCCGTATCACTCATAGCTTCGCTTATACGTCGCATAGCAGCACTACAAGGGCCGGCAAAGCTAATCCATCCGTCTTTTACAGATGATGGCAATGGTTCATATTCTGTAGTTTGTAATGCTAATGCCTCTAAATGTTTACCTGCAGGAAATGGTAAGCCCATAGCGACACCGATGCGATCAACATATTGTCCACCTTGTAAATCTTTAGAACCGCCAACAATCTGAGATTCAAAAATCCCTTCACCTTGATAATGACAATATACTAGCTCTGTAGTACCACCTGACAGATGTAATGCCAAAAATGGATCAGTCGGAATATGTGCTAAATCTCTCAGTGCTGCTAATATATGATTCTCTTGGTGTGCAAAAATGTGTAAAGGTACATTCATAAGATGACTCAAGGTTTGCCCTTGTCCTAATCCGACCATAAAGGCAGGCATATAAGAGCGTTCTTCACGGCGTGGAAAGCCACTAATACCTATACCGCTAATTGGTACCTGAGGCAATTCTGACATTAGTTTAGGCAATGCCTTTGTATGCTGAAAGACCATATTTGATTGTTGTAGTCCTCGCTCACCTGGTTTTACCTCTAAGATTTTACGTGCTTCCCCTACTATGTGAAAGTCGCTATCTACAATGGCACAACTTGTGGTGTAACAACTCGTATCAATGCCTAAGTAATATCGTTTCATTATTTACTCTTATTATATGCGTCTAAGATTGCATTAATTAATTTATAAGATGTATCAGAGCCAAACTCTTTTGCTAATTGAATGGCTTCATTAATAGCAATAGATGGCTCTAACGGTTCCACTTCATTTGTCATTTCCCAAACGGCAATGCGTAAAATAGACCGATCCACCTTATCTAGATTTGCTACCTTACGAGATTTACAGAATGACTGTAATGTAGCATCAATTACTTCAGTATTTGATAATACACCCTCTATAATACTATTGGCATATGCCTTATCCATTGCTTTATGGATATTTCCTTCAGGAAATTGAACATCATTTTGATCGGTATGAAATTCATTAGCATATAACATTTGGAATGCGTATTGACGAGCTTCTCGCCGATTTCGCTTAGTTACCATGTAAAACTGGCTCCTTTTCTTTTACAATCCCTTCAATATGCACATCAACCTTAACATGATCAAGATCTAACATATTTTTTAAGATTTGTTTGATTTCTAACTGCAGCTGTTTGGATAATTCAATAAGATTATATCCATACAATGCTTTGATATAAATATTAATTTCAATAAAACCTTTACGATGTTTTACATTGATACCAGGTAAGCTACGTTGACCAAACGCATGGGTAATACCCTCTACTAACTCATCGTAAAAGCGTGGACTTAAAGAATGAATACCAGGAATAGTACCTAAAGTTTTCGTCGCTACATCAATGATGACAGAATCTGCAATATCAATGGTATCCGTATCTAAGCCATAATTTAATTGATTGTCTGAACTCATAGAGATACCTCCTATGGATGTTGCGGCGTTACTAAGTCATCAAAAATAATGTCTTGTACAACTACATCAATGGTTTGAACCTCAATTTCTGTATAAGAGACTAAAGCAGTTTTAATGCGCTCTTGTAGGCGTAAAACAACATCAGGAATACGATATCCGTATTGAATGCATACATATAGTGTAACTAATATAGCTCCTTCATCATTAAAAGATATCTTAACACCTTCATGATCGGACTTACGTCTAAAAAAGGTATTAACACCATCATTAAAGGTGGAGCTCATATGATGTATACCCTTTGTATCAAGTGCAGTCATTGTTACAATTGTGGCATATACATCTTCGTTAATCTTGATTTTACCAGACTCTAGTTCAGTATTTTTCTTGGTCATACTGGCCTCTTTCAAAAAAGCACTTGTCCCTATATATAATTACATAGACGACAAGTGCTTACAGTGCAAATGTTACGATATATGGGGAATAAGATTCCATGAAAAGATCTAGCCCCAATACATATCAATGAGTATTAGGCACGTTCGATGTATTGTCCTGTACGAGTATCAATACGAAGTACATCATCTACTTCAATGAAGAGAGGTACTTTTACAGTGTAGCCTGTTTCTAATACAGCTGGTTTATTACCACCAGTTGCAGTATCGCCACGGATGCCAGGATCTGTTTCAACTACGCGAAGTTCAACAGCTACAGGTAAATCGATACCGATTACGATACCTTGGAAGAACATGATGGATACTTCCATATTTTCAAGAAGGAAGTTTTTAGCATCACCTA